>NZ_DBIC01000235.1:0-9019 GCF_002296545.1 Herbaspirillum sp. UBA812
CAGGTGTCAATGCCGCCAAAGCCCAGCCGTCCTTGCGCCCAGGCACGCGCCACGCGCGGCTGATGGCGCAGCAGATGGGCCGCCCAGAGGTAGGGCGAGCGGCTGCCGACCGGTCGCCCCAGACGCGGTCGCAGCCGCTGATCCCAGTGCGGTGCCAGTGCCGCCAGTTCGGCCGCGTGCCGGCTGTCCTGCCAGGACAGTGCCGGTGCCAGCGGTTCTCCGCTCACGGTATCCCACACCACGGCGCTGGCGCGCTGGTTGCACAGGCCGATGGCGCGCACCCGCAGTCCCTTCTGGCGCGCCTGCTGCAGGCTGGCGCGGCACGCGGTGAGGGTCTGCTGCCAGATCAGGGCCGCATCCTGTTCCACCACGCCGCTGCGCGCGGAGTGCGTGCGCAAGGGGCGTCGGTGCAGGCAGGAGACCAGGCCATCGGCCGTCACGATCGCCGCGCGTGTGCTGGAGCTGCCAGCGTCGATGGCGAGGATCCCGTCACGGCTGTTCATGGCGGCTTCTGTCGACAGGAACGGGCGCACTGCTGGCGGTGGCGTGGCCGGAGCGGTAGGGGCGGGAGTCAATCAAGGCGGCGACATCGTCGATGCCGCGCAAGGGGACTGCGGTGTGCACAGGGCTCTCCTGATGTTGACTGCAAGAGGCCTGCGCACTGCGCGCGTGAAGAGACCATCTTGCAGATGGTCTCTTGTGTGAATTATCTGCCGGGCAATTCTATGAGCCCGGCGACGGGCTTGTCAACGACCGCAAAAGGGGGCGCGGCAGCCGATCTCGCCTGTTTTCAGGGGCGTTCACCCCTTGCCAGACGTGCCCGGACGTGGGCCACGATCTGCGGCAGGTCGGCCACCGAATCGATCACGTAGTGCGCGCCGGCGGCGTGCAGGCGTGTTTCGGCGTGTGTCTTCAGACGCTCGATTTCCTCGGGCGGCAAGGCATCCAGTTCTGCCCGCGTGAACCCCACTTCATTGCCCGAAAGGGAGAGGCCAACGCTCCACATGCCGGCGCGAATACCTTCCTCAATCCCCGGCACCGTATCGTCGACCTTGATGCAACAGGCCACGTCATCGATCTGCAGCGCCAGCACGTTGGCCAGCGCCATGTAGGGGCCCGGACGGCCACCGGCCTCCAGTTCGTCGCCGGCCACCACGTGGTCGGGGCGCAGGCCTTCCTCGGCCGCCATCGGCAGCAGCACATCCAGCACCTGGCGCGGATAGCCGGAGCAGGAACCGATTTTGAGACCCTGGCCGCGCAGCCAGGCCAGCACCTGCGCCGCGCCCGCGATGGGCTGCGAATACTGGCCGACCTTGGCGATCTGCATCGGCATGAAGTGGGCATAGATGGCATCGATATCCGCCTCCGTAGGGGCATGGCCAGTGCGTTGCTGCCATTGCGCCGCCAGCGAAGGCTCCTCCAGCAGCAGACGGATGTGTTGCCACTTGGATAATCCCATGGGCCCCCGCGCCTGTTGCAGCGTCAGAGCGATGCCGAAGCTCTCGAAGGCATCCACGAAGATCTGCGTCGGTGCCAGCGAACCGAAATCGACCAGTGTGCCCGCCCAGTCGAAGATGACGGCTTGCAGGGTGCGGCCGGGGCCGGAGGCGGGGATCATGGATTCTCCTTGGAAATGCAGTGACGATGGCGGACAAGCAGGCAAGGCAGGCCTGTGAAGGTGGCCGCCGGGATGGAGGAAGAGCTTAACCCCTGTTTGTGACGGGCTTGTTATCGATATAATCCATGAAATTGGATGATACTATTGATAGGATCTATAGATGACACCCTCCCAACTACGCGCTTTCCTGGCCGTGGCGCGCCATCGCGGCTTTTCGGCGGCGGCCCGGGCGCTGGGCGTGAGCCAGCCCACGCTGACGACCCAGGTGCAATCGCTGGAGCGCGAGCACAACGTGGAGCTGTTTTTCCGCCGGGGCCGGCGCGTGGATCTGTCCGAAACCGCACAGCGACTGTTGCCGATCGCCCAGAACATCGCAGAACTGGAACTCGATGCGTTGAACCTGCTGGTCAATTCGGGCGCGCTGCACGTAGGCCATCTGCGCATCGGTGCAGTCGGTCCTTTCCACGTGATCGAGATGGTCGATGCCTATCGCGCCCGCTATCCCAAGGTCGAACTGTCAATCAAGCTGGGCAATTCGGCGCAGTCGCTGGCCGACCTGGCCAATTACGTGACCGATGTGGCGGTGCTGGCCAGCTTCAATGATGATGCGCGCTTTCATTCTGTTCCTTATGCTGATCACGCCGTGGTGCTGTTCGCCCATCGCAGCCATCCGTTCTACCAGCGCGAGGCGGTGTCGTTGGCCGAACTGGACCAGCAGCCGCTGATCATGCGGGAGCAAGGTTCTACCACGCGGCTGGCGCTGGAGCAGGCCTTGCAGCAGGCCGGTGCGCAGCCGCAGGTGGTCATGGAAATCGGCAGTCGTGAAGCGTTGCGCGAGGCGGTGGCGCGGGGCCTGGGCTTGGGGGCCGTTTCCGAGGCAGAGTTCATTCCGGATGAACGTTTCCGGATGGTGCGCATCGCGGGGGATCCGGTGTCCACGCATACCTACGTCTATTGCCTGGCCGAGCGCCGCGAAGGGCGCCTGGTCGGTTCCTTCATGAAGATCGCCCAGCGCGCCTGACACCCCGGCCACTGTCGCGGAGGCTTTGGCTTATCATTACGGATTGTTCATTTTCTGACCAGGAAGCGCGACCGTGATCAAGCCCATCGCCATGTTGACACTGAAGGATCATGCAGAAAGCGCCGATCCGGCCACCACGCTGCCGCGCCAGGTGCGTCAGTACGTGAATCATGCGTTCTGAGGCCGGCATGAGTCTGTCCGTTACTGACATCTTCCCGCAGGGGAATCCGTATCTGGAAGCACTGGGCGTGGAGGTGCTGGAATACGGCAATGACCGTGCCGTCATGGCACTGAAGCTCAAGCCCGAGTTCATGAACAGCTGGCATGTGGCCCAGGGTGGCATCAGCATGACCTTGCTGGACGTTGCCATGGGCCTCTCAGCTCGCGCCGGCGCTCCCGATGCCAAATCCTCCGCCACCGTCGAGATGAGCACCAGTTTCCTGCAGCCGGCCGGGCACGCAGGGGACACCATCATCGCGCGCGGCCACACTTATCACCGCTCCACCACCATGTGCTTCTGCCAGGCCGAACTGTTCAACGGCGATCGCCTGGTGGCCAAGGCCATGGGCACCTTCAAGCTGATTCGCCGCCTGGATATCTCGCGCAAGCTGGATCAGGAGTGAGCGGAGCACGCTGTTCTTTTTTTGCAGGAAATCCACCATGAAAATCACCACCGGCAGCTGGGAGCAGCTGCGTGCGCAGGCCCAGCCGATTCGCTTCGAGGTCTTTGTCGATGAACAGAAGGTACCCGCCGAGATCGAGCTCGATGAGATGGACCCGCATTGCGTACACGCCGTGGCCTATGACGATGCTGGCCAGCCGCTGGCGACCGGCCGCTTGCTGCCGGACGGGCACATCGGCCGCATGGCCGTGCGCAAGGCCGGGCGCGGCCAAGGCGTGGGCGGCGCCGTATTGCAGGCCTTGATTGCCGCGGCTCGTGCACGCGGTGACGCCGAAGTCATCCTCAATGCCCAGGTGCATGCCGAGGGCTTCTACCAGCGCCATGGTTTCGCCCGCGAGGGTGAGCAATTCATGGAAGCCGGCATCCCCCACATCACCATGCGCGCGCGACTGCAAGGGTCGGCCGCTTGATCGTCCTGCTCAAGCTTGAGAGGCCGGCGGCGGCATTGCCGGACGGCTCTCGTCCAGTCTGAAGTAGCACAGCTGGGCGGTCAGTTCGCGCGCCCGTTCGGCCACCAGTTCCGCAGTGGTGGCCAGTTCCTCGGAGGCGGCCGCGTTGCGCTGGGTGGTGTCATTGAGCTGCATCACCGCCGAACCGATTTCCTGCACCCCTTCCTCCTGCAGGCGCGCCGACAGTGTGATCTGGTTGATCTGCTGCGAGGCTTCACGGATGCC
Organism: Herbaspirillum sp. UBA812; assembly: GCF_002296545.1. Classification (NCBI taxonomy): domain Bacteria; kingdom Pseudomonadati; phylum Pseudomonadota; class Betaproteobacteria; order Burkholderiales; family Oxalobacteraceae; genus Herbaspirillum; species Herbaspirillum sp. UBA812. The sequence goes on from NZ_DBIC01000235.1 coordinate 3,996, forward strand.
GTTGAGCGTGCCGGCGGCCAGGCGCTGGCTGGTGGCCTCGGCCAATTCCACGCTTTGCTCGGCAATCACGCTGATCTCCTGCGCGCTGCCCTGGCTGCGCTCGGCCAGCTTGCGGATTTCAGCCGCCACGACGGAGAATCCGCGCCCGTGTTCTCCCGCGCGCGCCGCCTCGATGGCGGCGTTCAAGGCCAGCAGATTGGTCTGGTAGGCGATGTCGTCGATTACGCCGACCTGGCGCGCGATGCCGCGCATGGCCGCCACCGTGCTCTGGACGGCCGCGCCGCTCTGGTCGGCATCGGCAGCAGCGTTCAGGGCGATCTGGTCGGTGCGGCGGGCATGTTCTCCGGTCTGCTGGATGGCCAGGCTGATGTTGCTGATGGCGCTGTGTACTTCTTCCACGGCGGCCGCCTGCTCGTTGGAAGCGCTCGCCAGGTCCTGGGCGGTGGCATTGAGCTGGCGGGCGGAGTCGCCCAGGGCCTGCGTCAGAAGCGTGACGCCGCGCAGGATGTCGGTGAGCCGTTCGCGCATGCCTTGCATTGCGTACAGCAGGCTGCTGCGGTCCCGGCGGCGCAGGGTGACCGCCACGCCCAGATTGCCTTCGGCGATCTGATGCACGATGTGGGCGGCGTAATCCGGCTCTCCACCCAGCTGGCGGCGCAGGCTGATCATGATCCACAGCGCAATGGCCACGCCGATGGCCAGCGCCAGTCCGGCGATCTGCAGGTTGTGGGTGCGCAGTTGCCGATAGTCCTCCAACGCCGCTTCATAAGAGGTGCGCGTAAAACTTTCCTGCAACTGGCCCAGGGCGGCCAGCTGCGTCGCCAGGCCGGCCAGCTCGCTGGTCAGCGGGGTCCAGCGGCGGTTGGCCTGCAGCGGCTCGTTGCTGCGCAACAGGTCCAGCACCACGGCGCGCTCGGCAACGTAGCGCCGCCAGCTCTGCTCGAAGCGTTCCGCCTCGGTCTGTTCCTGCGGCTCCAGCCGCGTCGCCCGGTAAGCTTGCCAGCCTTGCTCGAAGGTCGCATCCAGCGCGGGGATGCGCTCCAGCAGGGGCTTGATGCGATCGCTGCTGGTACCGTTGCTGTCGTCAATGGCGGGGGCGGGCAGGTTGGCCATCATCAGGGCGCGGCCCATGACGTCGCGGTTCAGGTAAAGCGCATCGCGCACCCGGGCAATGTGGATCAGCGCCATGGTGCGGTCTTCATAGACGTAGCGCAGCTTGTCGTTGCTGGAGGCCATGCCCTGTATGTCGCGCCAGGCCAGCAGGACTACGCTGCCGCACAGTACCGCCACCAGGATGGCCAGGCGGGCAGTGACCGTCAGTTTTCGTTGCACGATGTTTTCCTTGTAAGTGCCGACTGCATCCGGAGAAAAAATGAACCGTTCAGTCCGGCACAGAATATAGCGAATTTTGTTGCTATGCAGAATGAAGAATAAAGCAGTTTGCGTGCCTCTTTAGTGACGCTATGTGGTTTCCCACAATACCCGCCCGGAAATGACTGCGAGATACTTGCGGCCGAACCGGGGAGGGGGAGTTCTCCCGGACAAACAATAAGTACCCGCCAGAACGGACGACGATCCGACAACGGCAGGCGGCAGGTCTCCACGGACCCGCCGGTCATCCATGTTTCAAGGAGAAAGCACTATGTCGGCGCAAAAACCGCCCCTTTACAAGTCCCTGTATTTCCAGGTCCTGTGTGCCATCGTGATCGGTATCGCGCTGGGTCACTTCTATCCGTCTACCGGTGAAGCCATGAAGCCGCTGGGCGATGGCTTCGTCAAGTTGATCAAGATGATCATCGCGCCGGTCATCTTCTGTACCGTCGTCATCGGCATCGCCGGCATGGAAGACATGAAGAAGGTCGGCAAGACCGGCGGCCTGGCCCTGCTGTATTTCGAAGTCGTCAGCACCGTGGCGCTGGTCATCGGCCTGTTGCTGGTGAACTTCCTGCAGCCTGGCGTGGGCATGAACGTCGATCCGGCTTCGCTGGATACCAAGAGCATCGCCGCCTACACCGCCCCGGGCAAGATGGGCTCGGTGACCGACTTCGTGCTGGGCATCATCCCCACCAGCATGGTGGACGCCTTTGCAAAGGGTGACGTGCTGCAGGTGTTGCTGGTGGCAGTGCTGTTCGGCTTCGCGCTGCACAAGTTCGGCGGCCGCGGCACGCTGGTGTTCGACTTCATCGAAAAGATCTCGCACGTGCTGTTCTCGGTGGTGGGTGCGATCATGAAGGTGGCCCCGATCGGTGCCTTCGGCGCGATGTCCTTCACCATCGGCAAGTACGGCGTCGGTTCGCTGTTCTCGCTGGCCAAGCTGATGGGTACCTTCTACCTGACCTGCCTGCTGTTCATCTTCGTGGTGCTGGGCATCATCACCCGCCTGCACGGCTTCTCGATCTGGAAGTTCGTCAAGTACATCAAGGAAGAACTGCTGATCGTGCTGGGTACCTCGTCCTCGGAATCGGTGCTGCCGCGCATGCTGGCCAAGATGGAAAACGCCGGTGCCAAGAAGACCGTGGTCGGCCTGGTGATCCCGACGGGTTATTCCTTCAACCTGGACGGCACCGCGATCTACCTGACCATGGCGGCCGTGTTCATCGCCCAGGCGACCAACACCCCCATGACCTTCGTGCAGGAACTGACGCTCCTGGGCGTGCTGCTGCTGACCTCCAAGGGTGCAGCCGGCATCACGGGTTCGGGCTTCATCGTGCTGGCGGCAACGCTGTCGGCCGTGGGCCACGTGCCGGTGGCCGGCCTGGCGCTGATCCTGGGCATCGACCGCTTCATGTCGGAAGCTCGCGCACTGACCAACACCATCGGTAACGGCGTGGCCACCCTGGTGGTCGCCAAGTGGAGCGGTGAACTGGACAGCGAACGCCTGACCAAGGTCTTGAACAACGAGACCGTGGAAGACGCGCAAGCACCTGAAGCCGTCCTGGATCGTACCGAAGCCAAGATGCATCACTAAGCAGGGAGGCGGGAAGCACTCCCGCACCCATTGCCTCGTCGGCCCCATCCTCGCGTCTTAGTTGGCGTGGCGATGGGGCCGATGTTTTATGGCCGCACCGCCTGCATCACGAAATCCACGAACGCCCGCACCCGCGCCGACAGATGGCGATTGTGCGGATACAGGATGGAGAAACGCCGGGTACGATGCCCGGCCGACTGCAGTACTTCCACCAGCTCGCCCCGTTGCACGGCGGCTTGCGCGATGAAGTGATAGATCTGGAACAGGCCCCCGCCCGCAATGGCCCAGTTGACGCAGCCCAGTACGTCGTCATGGATGCGCTGCCGGCTCCGGAAATGAAAATCCATGTCGCGCCCTTGTCCGTCCTTGAAGATCCACGGCATCGCGCGTCCGGTGCTGGGGAGGATGAACTGGATGCAGTCGTGTTGTTTCAGCGCTTCCACGCTGTCGGGCGTGCCGCGCCGGGCCAGATAGGAGGGCGCCGCAAAGACGCCCAGCGTGGCATCCTCCAGCGTGTGCGCGATCAGCCGCGAATCCTGCGGCACGCCCAGGCGGATGGCCAGGTCATAGCCCTCTTCGACGAAATCGATGACGCGGTTCGCAATGCTCAATTCCACCTCGATCTGCGGAAACGCCGCCTGGAAACGCGGCAGCAACGGCAGCAGCCGATAGTGCGCATAAGGCGTGCCGACGCTGATGCGCAGCGGGCCGCTGGGCACTTTCTGCTGGCCGGTGAGGATGCGTTCGGCCTCGGCGATCTGTTCCAGCGCCTGGCGGCACTGCTCGTGATACAGCTCGCCCTCGCGGGTCAGCCGGATCTGGCGCGTGGTCCGGGCGAACAGCCGTACGCCCAGACGAGCTTCCAGCCGGCTGATGGAACGGCTCACCGAGGCTGGCGTCAGGCCCAGCGCCTCGGCGGCGGCCGTGAAGCTGCCCAGTTCGGCGGCTTTGCAGAACAGTTCGATGCTGCCTAACTGGACGGGATCGAAGTTGCGCATTTGTTCAATGGTGTAATGAATGAATTGAGAGGAATGGAGTTTATCTTTGTTTTTGATGGGAATACAGTGATCGGCAGTCTGGCAATGCCGCTTTGCTGCAGATGCCGTCCCTCCCTCGTGAAGAAAGGAACACCATGAAGAAGCCCAACATCCTGATGATCGTCACCTCCAGCAGCCGCATGGGCGACACCGACAAGCCCACCGGCCTGTGGGCCGAAGAGCTGGCAGCCCCGTACTACGCCCTGGTGGATGCCGGTGCCTCGGTAGTCATCGCCTCCACCGCCGGTGGCAAGACGCCGATCGATCCGGGCAGCCTCAAACCGCAAGGCCAGAACGATGCCATCGTCGAACGCATGCTGGCCGATGCGGAACTGCAGCAGCGCATCGCGGCTACGCGTGCGCTGGGCGAGATCGAAGTCGGCGCGTTTGATGCGGTGTTCTTCCCCGGTGGCCATGGCACCATGTGGGACCTGCCCACCGATGCCAACGTCAAGAAGACCGTCGAGAGCGCCTATGCCGCCGGCAAGTTCATTGCTTCAGTCTGCCACGGTGCCGCTGGCCTGGTGTCGGCCGTGAAGGCCGATGGCAAGCCGATGGTGGCTGGCAGGCGTGTCAATTCCTTCACAGATGCTGAAGAGCGCGAAGTGGGACTGGCCGAGGTCGTGCCCTTCCTGCTGGAGAGCCGTCTGCGTGAACTGGGTGGCGTCTTTGAGGGGACCGACAACTGGCAGGTGTTTGCCATCCGTGACGGCCAGCTGATCACCGGCCAGAATCCGCAGTCTTCCGAGCGCGTGGCTGAAATGTTGTTGGAAGCGCTGGAACTGGGTGCCTGATTTTTCCTGTCGTCTGCTGGTTGAAAGGCTCGTCCCATGCGGGACGGGCCTTTATTTTTCCGTGCCGACGATGCCCTTGACGAACCAGCGCTGCGCCGCCACCACGAACACGGCGGGGATCACGATGGCTACCAGGGCCGCCGCCATCAGCAGGTTCCACTGCGGCATCTGCCCGCTTTCCACCGGCAGGAAGCTGGCCAGCGCGAGGGTGATGGTGCGCATCTG
>NZ_DBIC01000121.1:0-14761 GCF_002296545.1 Herbaspirillum sp. UBA812
CCGCCCTGCGGCGGGGGCGCTGTGCCGCCAGGATGCCGCGCAGAGCCAGGCGGTGCTGGCCATGGCGCGCCCGCCGCGCCTGCTGGAGACGCTGCTGGCCAATCTCGACGGCATGGTCTACCGCTGCCGCGATGATGCCCACTGGACGCTGGAATTCGTCAGCGAAGGCTGTCATGCCCTGACTGGCTATGCCCCCGAAGACCTGTTGCTCAACAGCCGCATCTCCTTCCTGCAGCTGACCCATCCGGAAGACCGCGCGTTGGTGCGCAGCCATATCGACGCCTGCATGCGCGAGCGCCGTCGCATTGACATCGAATACCGCATCGTGCACGCCGATGGCAGCCTGCGCTGGGTGTGGGAGCGCGGCGTCGGGTTGTACAACGCGGCCGGCAAGGTGGAGGCGATGGAAGGCTTCCTGCAGGACGTGACCGAGCGCAAGGAAGCGGCCCAGGCGCTGCAGGAGGCCGAGCGCCGTTATCGCAGCATCTTCGAGAACGCCATCGAAGGCGTGTTCCAGACCACGCCCGATGGCACCTACATCGCGGTCAACCCGGCGCTGGCGCGCATCTACGGCTATCACTCGCCGGAAGACCTGATCGTCGGCCTGCGCGACATCAGCCACCAGCTGTATGTCGAACCGGAGCGCCGTACGGAATTCATGCGCCTGATGGAGCAGCATGGCTCGGTCTCCAATTTTGAATCTCGCGTGTACCGGCGCGACGGCGACATCATCTGGATCTCCGAGAACGCCCGCGCCGTCTATGACGACAGCGGCGCGCTGGTCTGTTACGAGGGCACCGTCGAGGCCATCACCGAGCGCAAGCTTTATGAAGCCGAAATGCGCCATCAGGCGACCCACGATGCACTGACCGGATTGCCCAATCGCAACATGCTGCATGAGCACCTGCAGCGCGCCATTCAGGTGGCGCGGCAGAAGGGTGGACTGACGGCGGTGGTATTCGTGGATCTTGACCAGTTCAAGTTCATCAATGACAGCCTGGGTCACCAGGTCGGCGACGAATTGCTCAAGACCGTGGCGCAGCGTCTGCAAGCCTGCCTGCGGGATACCGACATGGTGGCGCGCCAGGGCGGCGACGAATTCGTGCTGGTGCTGCAGAACCAGACCGGTGGCGAACTGGGCATCGCCGAGGTGATGCAGCGCATCCTGGCCGCCGTGGCCCGGCCCTGGCAGGCGGGCGACCGCGAGTTTCAGGTCACGGCCAGCATCGGCGTGAGCCGTTATCCGGTCGATGGCAAGGATGTCGAGACCTTGCTGAAACAAGCCGATTCGGCCATGTACCGGGCCAAGGAGCAGGGGCGCAACAACTTCCAGTTCTTCGCGCCGTGGATGGACACCCAGATCAGCAATCGCCTGGAGATGCTCATCAACTTGCGCCGCGCGCTGGATCAGGAAGAATTCAAGCTCTATTACCAGCCCAAGCTGAGTTTGAAAGATGGCAGCGTGATCGGTGCCGAGGCGCTGATCCGCTGGCAGTCGCCGGAGCAGGGCATGGTGCCGCCCGACCGCTTCATCCCCTTCGCCGAAGAAGCCGGGCTGATCGTGCCGATCGGAGAATGGGTGCTGCGTACCGCCTGCCACCAGAACAAGCGCTGGCAAGAGGCCGGATTGCCGCCTATCCCGGTGGCGGTGAACCTGTCGCCACGGCAGCTGAACCAGAGCCTGCCGGAATTCGTTTCCGGTGTGCTCGAGCAGAGCGGCCTGGCGGCCTCCTGCCTGGAACTGGAAATCACCGAGAACGTGGTCATGAAGGATGCCGAGAAGAGCGTGGCTACCCTGCACGCCCTGAAGCGCCTGGGTCTGCAGATTTCTGTCGATGACTTCGGGACCGGTTATTCCAGCCTCTCGTACCTGCGCCGCTTCCCGGTGGATGCCCTGAAGATCGACAAGTCCTTCGTGCGCGACATTGCGCGCGATGCCGACAGTGCAGCCATCGTCAAAGCCGTCATCTCGCTGGCCCATATCCTGAACTTGCGTGTCATTGCCGAGGGCGTGGAGGACGAGCAGCAACATTCTTTCCTGAAGGAAAATGCTTGTGACGAAGTGCAGGGTTATTTCTTCGGCAAGCCCATGGCGGTAGAGGATTTCACCGCCTGGATGAGCCGGCAGGCGCAAAGCGGTCAGGCATGCAAATAATTGTCCGCAGGCTGCAACAGGCTGCATCCCCGCAAATCTTTGTGCTACACTCCGCGCAGTACTTTTGATGCCTTGCGCCCCGACCGCCGCAGCCTGTGCGGCCAACAAAGGCTCCATGACGCAAGGCCGGTAGTTGAAAAGGTGCAGGTCGGCCGTCCGCAACCCCGCGACATGACGGCTTTGCGAAAGCGCGAGTCCTCCGCGACGCCGATTTGCCCGGGTCTTAGATTCCAGCTCATTCAATCTCCAAACACCGGAAGGCAGCGCCGCCGCATCCAGCACTGCGCAAGACTTGCCGTATCTGGCCCGTTTCAGCTTTCGCTGCAGGCCGGACTGGCTGCAGCCGTAGCGCCGGAGACCAGCTGCAAGCCGAACTTTGTTAACAACAAGACGCACAAGAGTGGTACATGAATATTGCTGAGGCCAAGAAAGTCCTCGAAACTGCATTGCTTTGCACGCATGAGCCCCTGTCGATCAATGATCTGAAGAAGCTGTACGTCGATCCCGAGAGCGAAGAGAGCAGCGACATCAATGCCGAGATGATCCGGCAGATGCTCGATGAACTGCGCACCGAATGGGCCGACAAGGGGGTGGAAGTGGTCAGCCTGTCGACTGGCTGGCGCTTCCAGAGCCGCAAGGAGATGAAGGTCTACCTGGAGCGCCTGAATCCGGAAAAGCCGCCGAAATACACCCGGGCCACGCTGGAAACGCTGGCCATCATCGCCTACCGCCAGCCGGTCACGCGCGGTGACATCGAAGAGATTCGCGGTGTGGCGGTGAATACCCAGACCATCCGCATGCTGGAAGACCGGGGCTGGATCGAATCGATCGGCCACCGCGACGTGCCAGGCAGGCCGGCGCTGTTTGCCACGACCCGCAAGTTCCTCGATGACCTGGGCTTGAGTTCGCTGGAAGAATTGCCGCCGCTGCAGCAGGTCAGCGGCGAAGCTGCCGCCCAGGGCGCGCTGCTGGAATTGCAGGCGCTGGAAGGCGGCGTGGCGGTTCTGGCTGAAGCGGAGCAGGAAGAGGGCGAGGACGCAGGAGCGGCCGAAGCGCTTGATTCCGCTGCCACTGCCGAAGCAACTGAAACAAATGAAATAACTGAAGCCGCCGAGGCAGAAGCGCCGGCACAGGATGATCCTGCTGACGACCTTGAAGTGCCCGCGGCTGGAGAGCTCGCCACAGAGGAGCTCCAGCAGACCGATATCGAAGCAGCCGCCGCCGGGGAAGAGCGTGCTGCAGGCAGTGAAGACGCTTCCCCAGAAGCGCAAGAACCTTTTGAACAAGACGTTGCCGTAACTGGCACGGACGCCACCGAAGCCGCCGGCGAAGCGGCAGGCGAGCACAACGACACCACCGAGCGGGCCGATCAGCGGGAAGATGACGCGCGTCCGCCACATCCAGATTCGAAGAATGAAGCCAACTAGTTCCAAAGACGAGACCCAGGTCGACCTGGCCGCGGCCGATGCCGCCGCATCCGACAAGCCGGTGAAAAAGCGCACCCGCAAGCCTGCGGTCAGCGCCGCACCGGCCGAGGCAGTCGCAGCCGCGCCGCAAGAGGCCGCTGACGAGGCTGCGCCTAAGAAGCGTGCGCCGCGTGCCAAGAAGGCTGCCGCCGATGAAGCTGCGCCGGCCCCGGCCGTCGCCGAGTCCGCACCCGCTCCCGCTCCCGAAAAGAAGCCGCGTGCCACCAAGCCGCGTGCCAAGAAGGCAGATGCGGCTGACGCCCCGGCCGCCGAGGCACCCGCCCAGATGAGCCTGGCCATGGAGCCTGCACCCGCCGCTCCGGCCAAGCCCAAGCGCGCTGCCAAGCCCAAGGCTGCAGCACCCGAGGCGGCTGCGCCTGCACCGGCTGCACCTGAGCTGCCCAAGGTCATTGTCACCGTTGGTGAAGAAGTGGTTGCGCCGCCGGTCCTGCTGGATGCGCCCGTTGATCCGAATCGCGCCAAGCCCGCCCGCCGTGGCGTGCGCGGTCCGCGTGCCCTGCGCAACAACCGCGCTGCCCAGCGCGCTGCGGCCGGAGGCGGTGATGCCGCCCCTGCACATGGCAAGCACGAGGGCGATACCGCTCCTGTTGCCGCCGTTGAGCGCCAGCCGCGCGGCCAGTTCGGCAAGAACAATGGCCAGCCCGGCCAGCAAGGCAAAAAGAATTTCGAGAAGAACGGCAAGAAGCCCAAGGCCCCGCAACTGGGTCTGCGCTCGGCCGAACCGGTCGATGACATCTTCTCCTACGTGACCTCCGAGGCGTATGACCGTGACGAAGGCGCCAAGGCTGGTGGCCGCCAGCCGCACCAGATGCGCGGCAAGAACGGCCGCCGCGACCTGACCGCCGAGGACGATGCGCCCAAGCTGCACAAGGTGCTGGCTGACGCCGGCCTGGGTTCGCGCCGCGACATGGAAGAGCTGATCGTCGCTGGCCGCGTTTCGGTCAACGGCGAGCCGGCCCACATCGGTCAGCGCATCCTGCCTACCGATGCCGTGCGCATCAACGGCAAGCTGATCCAGCGCAAGGTGAGCAAGCGCCCGCCGCGCGTGCTGGTCTATCACAAGCCCTCGGGCGAGATCGTCAGCCATGCCGACCCGGAAGGCCGCAGCTCGGTGTTCGACCGCCTGCCGACCATGAAGGCCGGCAAGTGGCTGGCCGTGGGTCGCCTGGACTTCAATACCGAAGGCCTGCTGCTGTTCACCACCTCCGGTGACCTGGCCAACCGCCTGATGCACCCGCGCTACAACATCGAGCGTGAATACGCCGTGCGTACCCTGGGCGAGCTGGAAGAAGGCATGCGCCAGAAGCTGCTGTCGGGCGTGGAGCTCGATGACGGTCCGGCGCAGTTCTCGCGCATCGCCGATGGCGGTGGCGAAGGTGTGAACAAGTGGTATCGCGTGACCATCGGCGAAGGCCGCAACCGTGAAGTGCGCCGCATGTTTGAAGCGGTCGGCCTGACCGTGTCGCGCCTGATCCGTACCCGCTACGGTGCCATGACCCTGCCGCAGACTTTGAAGCGTGGTCGCTGGGAAGAGCTGGAAGAAAACGCCGTGCGCAACCTGATGGCAGCCTGTGGCCTGGAAAAGCAGGCCGGGGAAGCCAAGTCCGGCAACAGCGGCAACGCCGGTCACGCTGGCCGCACCCAGAACAATGGTCCGCGTGGCAACGCCATGCAGAACAAGGGCCCGCAGAAGGGTCGCCAGGGCGGCAACTTCGGCCAGGGCGGCAACGGTGGTAATGGTGGCAACTACGGCAACGGTGGTGGCTATGGCGGTGGCGGTGGCAACAAGGGCGGCCAGCCCAAGAGCCGCCAGCCGGATCCGCTGCAGACCGCACTGGGCTTCCCGGACGCCGGCAACCAGCGCCGTGGCAATCGTCCCCAGCGCGGTGGCAACAGTGCCCCCAACTTCATGCTGGGCGGCCTGCCCGGCATGAATCGCCGTCGCGGCGGTCGCTGAGGCTTTTCCTTGCTCGTCGGCAATGCTGCTGGCGAGCAATGTCTCCCTTGCAAGGCCAGCGGCGCGTGAAATGCACCAATGACGTTTTTTATGAACGTTTTTGTCGCTGCGATCACAATTGACATCATTCCGGATTTGCTGTGAATAGCTGAATCGGTTATAATATGTTAGTTAAACGCAACCTGCCGCGAATCGCATATGTGATAAATCATTGATAGATCCGCCTGCGCCATGATGGATGGAAGTGCGGTGGTTCGCGTGATGTGTGATCTCGCGTTGCGTGGGATAACAGAAGATGGGCAGATGCCCATTTTTTTTTTGCTGATCAATTTTAGATGTCCGCCTGCCCTCGCTGGCCATGCGGCGTCCTGATGGAGAAATAGTCTTGCAATTGCTGGAACTGATCGAATCCACCCTCGCGGGCCTGGGCTACGAACTGGTTGAGTTCGAGAAGGCACCGCGCGGTCTGGTGCGCGTCTTCATCGATTTCCCGTTCGACCCTGAAGCAGAAGAAGCGCGTTCGATCACTGTCGAGGATTGCGAGAAGGCGACGCATCAGTTGCTGCACGTCTTCACCGTGGAAAACGTGCTGTATGAACGCCTGGAAGTCTCCTCGCCCGGGCTGGACCGCCCCCTGAAGAAGTTTATTGACTTCGTGCGTTTCGTGGATTGCGAAGCCGTCGTCAAGTTGCGCGTGCCGCTGCCCGGCACGTCCAACCGCAAGACCTATGAAGGCGTGCTGCGCGAACCGGAAGGCGAGGAACTGGTATTGGAATTTGAAGCAAACGATGGGTCGGCTGCCGTGTTGAATTTCACGCTGGCCGATGTGGATAAGGCACACCTGGTGCCGCAGGTCGATTTTAGGAGTCGCAAAGGATGAGTCGCGAAATTTTGTTGTTGGTCGATGCGCTGGCGCGCGAAAAGAACGTCGATAAGGAAGTCGTCTTCGGCGCATTGGAGCATGCGCTTGCGCAGGCTACCAAGAAGCGCTATGAAGGCGAGGTCGACATTCGCGTCTCGATCGATCGCGAAAGCGGCGAGTTCGAATCCTTCCGTCGCTGGCACGTGGTGCCCGACGAAGCCGGTCTGCAATTGCCCGACCAGGAAATTCTGCTGTTTGAAGCCAAGGATCAATTCCCCGATATCGAAGTCGACGAATACATCGAAGATCCGATCGAATCCGTCGAATTCGGCCGCCGTTTCGCGCAAGACACCAAGCAGGTCGTCCTGCAGCGCATCCGCGACGCCGAGCGCGAACAGATCCTGGCCGACTTCCTGGCCCGTGGCGATGCCCTGGTGACCGGCACCATCAAGCGCATGGAGCGCGGTGACGCCATCATCGAATCTGGCAAGATCGAAGCCCGCCTGCCGCGCGACCAGATGATCCCCAAGGAAAACCTGCGTATCGGCGACCGCGTGCGTGCCTACATCCTGCGCGTGGACCGCGGTGCCCGTGGCCCACAGGTGATCCTGTCGCGCACCGCGCCGGAATTCATCATGAAGCTGTTCGAGCTGGAAGTGCCGGAAATCGAACAAGGCTCGCTGGAAATCAAGTCGGCTGCCCGTGACCCGGGCGTGCGCGCCAAGATCGCGGTCTACACCGCCGACAAGCGCATCGACCCCATCGGTACCTGCGTGGGCATGCGCGGTTCGCGCGTCCAGGCCGTGACCGGTGAGCTGGGCGGCGAGCGCGTTGACATCGTGCTGTGGTCGGAAGACCCGGCGCAGTTCGTCATCGGCGCGCTGGCCCCGGCCAACGTGACCTCCATCGTGGTCGATGAAGAAAAACACGCCATGGATGTGGTGGTGGATGAAGAAAACCTCGCCATCGCCATCGGCCGCGGCGGCCAGAACGTGCGTCTGGCAGCCGAGCTGACCCGCTGGCAGATCAATATCATGACGGCCGAGGAATCGGCCGACAAGTCGGCGGCCGAGACCGCGCTGATCCGTACGCTGTTCATGGAAAAGCTCGATGTTGACCAGGAAGTGGCCGACATCCTGGTCGAGGAAGGTTTCTCGACCCTGGAAGAAATCGCCTACGTGCCGATCACCGAAATGCTGGAGATCGAATCGTTCGACGAAGAGACCGTCAATGAGCTGCGCAACCGCGCCCGCGACGCCCTGGTGACCGAAGCGATCGCCTCCGAAGAAGGCCTGGAAGGCATGGAAGAGGAATTGATCAACTTCGAAGGCCTGGACCGTGTGCTGGCCGGCAAGCTGGGCCTGGCAGGCGTGAAGACGCTGCCGGCCTTCGCCGGCCTGGCTTATGACGAATTCGGCGCGATCCTGGCCCTGCCTTCCGAGCGCGCGCGCCAACTGATTGAAAATGCATTTGAAGATGTGACCGACGATGAAATGAAGCTCATCGATTCCAAATACGATGAGCGCGCCAAGGCCCTGCAGGCCAAGGCATGGAGCGCAGTCGAAGGCCGCTGAGAAGCGGAGCGTCTCCACATCATCTGCCGAGCCACATAGAAAAGAGGACTGAATGGCGAGTAACAACGTTGCCCAATTTGCCACCGAGCTTAAGATGCCCGCTGACCTGCTGCTGACCCAGCTGCGTTCGGCCGGTGTCGAGAAGAGCTCTGCATCCGACTCCCTGTCGAAAGAAGACAAGGACCGCCTGCTTGAACACCTGCGCCGTTCGCGCGGAGCCGCGCCGGAAGGCGAGAAGAAGAAGATCACGCTGACCCGCAAGGAAACCACCGAGATCAAGCAGGCCGATGCAACCGGCAAATCGCGCACGATCCAGGTGGAAGTGCGCAAGAAGCGCACCTTCATCAAGCGTGACGAGCCCGGTGCCGACGAGTCCGCAGCACGTGCTGCGGCCCCTCAGCGCGACCCGGCCATCGAAGCGCAGGAACGTGAGCAGGAAGAGGCTCGCCGTCAGGCCGAACTGAAGGCCCAGCAAGAACGTCTGGCCCAGCTGGAGGCCGAACGCGCCGCCCAGGCCAAGGCGGCCGAGCTGGAACAGCAACGTGCCCGCGAAGAAGCCGAAGCTGAAGCCAAGCGCCAGGCGGCTGAAGCCGCTGCTGCGGCGGCCGAAGCCGAGAAGGCCAAGGCTGCTGCGGCTGCGAGCCCGAAGGCCCCCGCTGCTGCGGCTGCCCCGGCACCGGCACCTGCCGTCGATCCGGCGGTGGAAGAAAAGAAGCGCGCTGCTGCTGAAGAAGCGAAGAAAAAGGCAGAAGCTGCCGCCAAGGAAGCCGCTGACCGTGCTGCCGCCGCTGACCGTGCGCGCAAGGCTGTGGAAGACGAAGTCGCCCAGATCAAGGCCATGATGAATGCGCCGCGTCGCGTCATCAAGGCACCGGAACCTGCACCGGCCCCGGCCAAGACCTCGGAAGGCACGCTGCACAAGCCGGCCACCGCGGCCAAGCCGGGCGAAAAGAAGGATGACAAGAAGCCCGCCGTGGCGGCAGACAAGAAGTCGATCAAGTCGGCCAATGTCTCCTCCACCTGGCAGGATGATGCCAAGAAGCGTGGTGCCGGCGGCATGAAGTCGCGTGGCGCCACCGGTGGTGGCGGCCGTGACGGCTGGCGTGCCGGCCCCAAGGGCCGTCGTCACTCGCATGGCGATGACCAGCGTGAAAGCAACTTCCAGGTGCCCACCGAAGCGGTGGTGCACGATGTCTACGTGCCCGAAACCATCACCGTGGCCGAAGTGGCCCACAAGATGGCGGTCAAGGCCTCCGAAGTCATCAAGCACCTGATGAAGCTGGGCCAGATGGTCACCATCAACCAGGTGCTGGACCAGGAAACCGCGATGATCGTGGTGGAAGAAATGGGCCACCGCGCCCACGCCGCCAAGCTGGACGATCCGGAAGCGCTGCTGGTCGAAGGCGAAGAACACGCCGACGCCGAAGCCACCCCGCGCGCACCGGTGGTCACCGTCATGGGTCACGTCGACCACGGCAAGACCTCGCTGCTGGATTACATCCGCCGCACCAAGGTGGCCTCGGGTGAAGCCGGTGGCATTACCCAGCACATCGGTGCCTACCACGTGGAAACCCCGCGCGGCATGATCACCTTCCTGGATACCCCGGGCCACGAGGCGTTCACCGCCATGCGTGCCCGTGGTGCCAAGGCCACCGACATCGTGATTCTGGTGGTGGCCGCCGACGACGGCGTCATGCCCCAGACCAAGGAAGCGATTGCCCACGCCAAGGCCGGCGGTGTACCGCTGGTGGTGGCCATCAACAAGATCGACAAGCCGGGTGCCAACCCCGACCGCGTCAAGCAGGAACTGATCGCCGAAGAAGTGGTGCCGGAAGAATACGGTGGCGATGCCCCGTTCATCCCCGTCTCCGCCAAGACCGGCGAAGGCATCGACTCGCTGCTGGAAAACGTCCTGCTGCAGGCCGAAGTGCTGGAACTGAAGGCACCGGTGGATGTGCCGGCCCGTGGCCTGGTGATCGAAGCCAAGCTGGACAAGGGCCGCGGCCCGGTGGCAACGATCCTGGTGCAGTCCGGTACCCTCAAGCGCGGCGACGTCGTGCTGGCCGGTTCGGCCTACGGCCGTGTGCGTGCGATGCTGGACGAAAACGGCAAGAACATCGCCGAGGCAGGCCCGTCCCTGCCGGTGGAAATCCAGGGCCTGACCGAAGTGCCCTCCGCCGGTGAAGAAGTGGTGGTCATGACCGACGAGCGCAAGGCGCGCGAAATCGGCCTGTTCCGCCAGGGCAAGTTCCGCGACGTGAAGCTGGCCAAGCAACAAGCCGCCAAGCTGGAAAACATGTTCGACCAGATGACCGAAGGCGAGGTCAAGAACCTGCCGATGATCATCAAGACCGACGTGCAAGGTTCCCAGGAAGCCCTGGTGCAGTCGCTGCAGAAGCTGTCGACCGCCGAAGTGCGCGTCCAGGTGGTGCACGCTGCAGTGGGTGGCATCAGCGAAAACGACGTCAACCTGGCCGTCGCTTCGAAGGCCGTCATCATCGGCTTCAACACCCGTGCCGATGCGTCGGCGCGCAAGCTGGCCGAAGCCTCGGGCGTGGACATCCGTTACTACAACATCATCTATGATGCGGTGGACGAGGTGAAGGCCGCGATGTCGGGCATGCTGTCCCCGGAAAAGCGCGAACAGGCGCTGGGCCTGGTGGAAATCCGCCAGGTGTTCGTGGTCAGCAAGGTTGGCTCGATCGCCGGCTGCTACGTGCTCGAAGGCCTGGTCAAGCGTGGCTCGCAAGTACGCCTGCTGCGCAACAACGTGGTGGTGTGGACCGGCGAACTGGACTCGCTCAAGCGCTTCAAGGACGACGTCAAGGAAGTCAAGTCGGGCTTCGAGTGCGGTCTCTCGCTCAAGGGCTACAACGACATCGAAGTGGGCGATCAGCTCGAAATCTTCGAAGTCCAGGAAGTTGCCCGTACCCTGTAATGCAATACGCCGGCGTATCGTTCGCGATGCGCCGGCTTCACTGGCAAGATCCGTCGCAGCAACGCGGGAATCCTCCCGCCACGCCCTCGGCGGATTGTTTTTTAAAGCATGGCAAAACACAGCAAATCCATTCCCGGACGCGGCTTGCGCGTCGCCGACCAGATCCAGCGGGACCTGTCGGAGTTGATCGCCTTCGAGCTGAAGGATCCGCGGGTGGGCATGATCACCATTACCGAAGTGCAGGTCACTCCGGACTACGCGCACGCCAAGGTCTTCTTCACCACGCTGGTGGACAACCCGGACGCGATCAAGAACACCCTGGCCGGCCTGCGCAAGGCGGGCGGTTACCTGCGCACCCAGCTGGGCCGCAGGCTGACCATCCACACCCTGCCGGAACTGCATTTCGTGCACGACAACTCGACCGCACGCGGCATTGAAATGTCGCGCCTGATCGACGAAGCCAACGCCACCCGCGCCAAGGATTCGGACGACGAGGCTTGATGACGGGCGGTTCTTTTCCCGTTGCATTGCAGTTTTCTTCACACTTTTCACGCCGGTCTGCGATTCCCTTCATTGGGGCGTGGGCCGGTCTTGCATTTCATGGCCGACGATACGATGGCGGACATTGGTTCCGCTTCCCCTGAACCGCTGCAGCCGCGCGCCAAGCGCGGCCAGCAGGCCCGCACGCCGCGTCCCCCGCGCGTGCCGGTGCATGGCGTGCTGTTGCTGGACAAGCCGGTCGGCTTGTCCTCCAACGACGCCCTGATTCGCGCCAAGCGCATGCTCAATGCGCCCAAGGCGGGTCATACCGGCACCCTGGACCCGTTCGCCACCGGCCTCCTGCCGCTGTGCTTCGGCGAAGCCACCAAGTTCTCGCAGGACTTGCTGGAAGCCGACAAGACCTACGAAGCCCTGGTCCACCTGGGTGTGCGCACCGATACCGGCGATACCGAAGGCCAGGTCATCAGCGAGCGCGCCGTCGAGGTCAGCGTGGCGCAGATCGAAGCCGCGCTGGCGCAGTTCCGTGGCCCCATCAGCCAGGTGCCGCCGATGCACTCGGCCTTGAAGCGCGACGGCAAGCCCTTGTACGAATATGCTCGCGCCGGCATCACGCTGGAGCGCGAAGCCCGCAACGTCACCATCCACGCCCTGGACCTGCTGGACTACCAGGCCCCCATGCTGCGCATCCGCGTCACTTGCAGCAAAGGGACATATATCCGCGTGCTGGGTGAAGATATTGGCGAAGTACTGGGCTGCGGGGCGCACCTCAATGCCCTGAGACGCACTGGAGTCGGCGCTCTCACCCTGGAGGGAGCGGTCACGCTGGAGACCTTCGATGCCGCCGCTGAGCTGGAGGCCCGCAAGGCTTTGCTGCTGCCGGTAGACGGCCTCTTGCGCAGCTTCCCGGCGGTGCAGCTCAACGATGAGCTGGCGCGCCGCTTCCTGCACGGCCAGCGCTTGCCGCTGGGCAAGGAAGGCGTGGCGGTACCGGAGCAGACCGGCCGCGTGCGCGTCTATCGCAGTTCGGACGCTGCCTTGCTGGGCACCGGACTGTTGCAGGAATACGCCATCCTGGCCCCCGAAAGGCTGGTGTCCACCGCCTGAGGACAGATAGCGTCAAACGGCTCGCAGCCGAGCCTTGCGGGGTAGCCCGCAAGGCTCGGCAAGCCGTTGATAACACAGGTTTTTCCAAAGTTCATGCGTCGCAACATGCTATAATGCGCGCCTCCCGAGATTCGGCATTCCCAACCACATTCACCATGTCAAACAATATCCGCGCAATTCGCAACATCGCCATCATCGCCCACGTTGACCACGGCAAGACCACCCTGGTGGACCAGCTGCTGCGCCAGTCCGGCACCTTCCGCGACAACCAGCAAGTGGACAACCGCGTGATGGACTCCAACGACATCGAAAAGGAACGCGGCATCACCATCCTGTCGAAGAACTGCGCGGTGGAATACAAGGGCACCCACATCAACATCGTCGACACCCCGGGCCACGCCGACTTCGGCGGTGAGGTCGAGCGCGTGCTGTCGATGGTGGACTCGGTGCTGCTGCTGGTGGATGCGCAGGAAGGCCCGATGCCGCAGACCCGCTTCGTGACCCGCAAGGCACTGGCCCTGGGCCTGAAGCCCATCGTCGTCCTGAACAAGATCGACCGTCCGGGCGCACGCGCCGAGTGGGCCATCAACGCCACCTTCGAACTGTTCGACAAGCTGGGCGCCACCGAAGAGCAGCTGGACTTCCCCGTGATCTACGCCTCGGGCCTGAACGGCTACGCCAGCCTGGATCCGGAAACGCGCGAAGGCAACATGGAGCCGCTGTTCGACGCCATCCTGAAGTACGTCCCGGCCCGCAAGGATGACCCGGACGCACCGCTGCAACTGCAGATCACCTCGCTGGAATATTCTTCCTACGTCGGCAAGATCGGCGTCGGCCGTATCCTGGCTGGCCGCGTCAAGGGCGGTCAGGACGTGGTGTGGATGAATGGTCCGGAAGACAAGCCGACCAAGGCCCGCATCAACCAGGTGCTGACCTTCAAGGGCCTGGAGCGCGTGCTGGTCGATGAAGCGCTGGCTGGCGACATCGTGCTGATCAACGGTATCGAAGAAATCGGCATTGGCTCCACCATCTGTGCGCCGGATGCCCCCAACGGCCTGCCGATGCTGAAGGTGGATGAACCGACCCTGACCATGAACTTCATGGTCAACACCTCGCCGCTGGCTGGCCGCGAAGGCAAGTTCGTCACCACCCGCCAGATCCGCGACCGCCTGGAAAAGGAACTGAAGTCCAACATGGCGCTGCGCGTGGTGCAGGCCGAGAACGACGACTCGACCTACGAAGTGTCGGGCCGTGGTGAGTTGCACCTGACCATCCTGATCGAAAACATGCGCCGTGAAGGCTTCGAGCTGGCCGTCTCGCGTCCGCGCGTGGTGTTCCGCATGGTCGACGGCGTGCGCGAAGAGCCGTACGAAAACCTGACCGTCGACGTCGAAGAAACCCACCAGGGCGGCGTCATGGAAGAACTGGGCCGCCGCCGTGGCGACCTGCAGAACATGGAACCGGACGGCAAGGGCCGTGTGCGCCTGGAATACCACATCCCGGCGCGTGGCCTGATCGGTTTCCAGGGTGAATTCATGACCCTGACCCGCGGCACCGGCCTGATGAGCCACGTTTTCGACGACTACAAGCCGGTCGATACCACCAAGGGTGAACTGGCCGGCCGTCGCAACGGCGTGTTGATCTCCCAGGATGACGGCGCTGCCGTGGCCTACGCACTGTGGAAGCAGCAGGATCGCGGCCGCATGTTCGTCAGCCACAACGACCCGGTGTATGAAGGCATGATCATCGGTATCCACTCGCGTGACAACGACCTGGTCGTCAACCCGATCAAGGGCAAGCAGCTGACCAACGTGCGCGCTTCCGGTACCGACGAAGCAGTGCGTCTGGTGCCGCCGATCGAACTGTCGCTGGAATACGCAGTGGAATTCATCGAAGACGACGAACTGGTCGAAGTGACCCCGAAGAGCATCCGCCTGCGCAAGCGTCACCTGAAGGAACACGAGCGCAAGAAGGCGTCGCGCGAAGAATCCATTTGATTCGGTAGCAGGGAAGGGCAGTCCGTGAATGGACTGCCTGTAGTGGGGAGCGGGAAATGGCAGGCTGGGCTGGTGATGATATCTGGTTTGTGAATACCTGATATCAGCATAAAAAAGCAGACAGCCATGATGCACTGCCATATAGTTATACCTGTCTCCTCCAATTTCCTCCTAAAGAATTGGATT
>NZ_DBIC01000121.1:15050-16864 GCF_002296545.1 Herbaspirillum sp. UBA812
AATTTCCTCCTAAAGAATTGGATTCAAGCCCGCAACTTCGGTTGTGGGCTTTTTTTTTGCCGCTCGGCGCGAAGCCTTGCTGCCGTGGGTGTCAGGCCTGCCGGGCCGGAGGGGAATGAAGCTGTTTGCTTCCGTTCACCGGTGTGTGAGATGAACGTTTGTCCAAAATAGTTTGTGATGCGCTGTTTTTGTGCATTGCGAAATGACGGCTGCCGGATTGTGGTGCAGAATCGTGTCCGTTGTACGAAAAATCCTATCTCGAAGAGGATAGAGGGGACACCAGCCCGCAATGCGCAAGCCTTGCGGGCTTTCTATTTGCCGCTGCGGCTGATCCGGGGCGCCAGGAGGGGGATGTGAACCTTCCTTCGTCTCCTGTGCCGCACAGCCACCTTCCATCCGCTTTCCGGTGCGCATCCCAGAACCTTGAATGAAGCATTTCGTCAGTTTATGAAGAAAGCCCTGCCTCCGCGTACGCTGTCGGTCGCTCCGATGATGGACTGGACCGACCGCCACTGCCGCGTCTTCCATCGCCAGATCACCCGCCATACCTGGCTCTACACCGAGATGGTCACCACCGGTGCGCTGCTGCATGGGGATGTGCCGCGCCATCTGGATTTCGACGAGCAGGAACATCCGGTCGCCCTGCAGCTGGGCGGCAGCGAGCCGTCCGACCTGGCGCACAGCGCCAAACTGGGCGAGCAATGGGGCTATGACGAGATCAACCTGAACTGTGGCTGCCCGTCCGAGCGCGTCCAGAAGGGGGCTTTCGGCGCCTGCCTGATGGGCGAACCCACGCTGGTGGCCGATTGCGTCAAAGCCATGAAGGATGCGGTCTCCATCGACGTGACCGTGAAGCACCGCATCGGCATCGATGACGTGCAATCCTATGACTTCGTGCGCGATTTCGTCGGCCAGGTCGCCGAGGCCGGCTGCAAGACCTTCATCGTGCATGCCCGCAATGCCATCCTCAAGGGCCTGAGCCCCAAGGAAAATCGCGAGATCCCGCCGCTGAAGTATCACTACGCCTATCAGCTGAAGCAGGATTTCCCGGAGCTGGAAATCCTCATCAACGGCGGTATCAAGACCCTGCCCGAGATCGATGAGCATTTGAAGCATGTGGACGGCGTCATGCTGGGCCGCGAGGCCTATCACAACCCCTATCTGATGGCGAGCTTCGATGCCCGCTACTACGGTGATCTGGACGGCGGCCGCCAGCCCAGCCGGGCCGAGGTGATCGAGGCCATGTTGCCCTACATCAAGCGCCAGCTGGAATTGCACGGCGACAATGGCCGCGGCCTGCGCTTGAACAGCATCACCCGTCACATGCTGGGCCTGCTGACCGGCATGCCCGGTGCGCGCGCTTTCCGCCAGACCTTGTCGGATTCCAAGCGCCTGGCCCTGGGCGACCCGGCTCTGTTGCTGGAAGCGCTGCAACGCACGCAGGCGGCCCAGGCGGCACAAATCGCCTGAATGGCCTGAATCGCCGGATTGGCGTAATTGGCCAGCGGAAGAGGCCCGCAATCCTTTAAAATAGCGGGTTCCAATTGGGAAAAGAGCGCGAACATGCCACTTGCTACAACCGAAGAAATCGTCGCCGAACTCCGTGCCGGCCGCATGGTGATTCTGGTCGATGAAGAAGACCGCGAAAACGAAGGGGACCTGGTGCTGGCCACCGACTTCGTCACGCCCGAAGCCATCAATTTCATGGTCACGCATGCGCGCGGCCTGGTCTGCCTGACGCTGACCGAAGAGCACGTGGACCAGCTCGACCTGCCGCTGATGGCCACCCGCAACGGCACGCCCTATGGCACCAA
>NZ_DBIC01000301.1:0-2598 GCF_002296545.1 Herbaspirillum sp. UBA812
TCCAGTCCACCAGGCCGGCCCAGAACTCGCTGCCCACCAGGATCACCGGCATCATGCGCGACTTGCCGGTCTGCATGAGGGTCAGTGCTTCGGTCAGCTCATCGAGCGTGCCGAAGCCGCCTGGCAGCACCACGTAGGCATCCGCATATTTCACGAAGGCCACCTTGCGCGCGAAGAAATGGCGGAAGGACAGCGAGATGTCCTGCCAGGCATTGCCGTGCTGTTCGTGCGGCAGTTCGATGTTCAGGCCCACCGAGGGCGAAGCGCCTTCGTAGGCGCCCTTGTTGGCAGCCTCCATGATGCCGGGGCCGCCGCCGGAGATGACGGCATAGCCGGCGTCGGAGATCAGGCGGGCGATCTCCACACACAGTTGATAATGGGGATTGTCGGGCTTGATCCGGGCAGAACCGAAGATGGAAACGGCAGGACGCAGCTCGGAGAGACGTTCGGTCGATTCGATGAATTCTGCCATAATCGTGAGTACATGCCACGACTCGCGCGCCTTCTTGGCCGTCGCGCGTTCGATGTCCCCCACCTCCCGCAGACGCGGGACATTTTTTCCTCTCTGTTCCATATGCAAAAAACCTTGTTGTTAGTTGATGGTTCCAGTTACCTCTATCGGGCCTTCCATGCACTGCCCGATATGCGTAACGCGGAAGGCGCGCCCACCGGTGCGCTGTACGGCATCATCAATATGCTGCGCCGACTGCGCAACGATTATCCCGCAAGTTACGTTGCCTGTGTGTTCGACGCCAAGGGCAAGACTTTCCGTGATGATCTCTATCCCGACTACAAGGCTACCCGCAAATCCATGCCGGAAGACCTGGCATTGCAGATCGAACCGATCCACGCCGCCGTGCGCGCCCTGGGTTGGCCGATCCTGATGGTCGAGGGCATCGAGGCCGATGACGTCATCGGCACGCTCTCGGTACAAGCCACCGCCGCCGGACTGGACACCATCGTTTCCACCGGCGACAAGGACATGGCCCAACTGGTCAACGAACACGTTACCTTGGTCAACACGATGAGCAATGAAGTTCTCGACATTGCCGGCGTGACCGCAAAATTCGGCGTGCCCCCCGAGCGCATCGTCGATTACCTGAGCCTCATCGGCGACACCGTCGACAACGTACCCGGCGTCGAAAAGTGCGGTCCCAAGACCGCCGTGAAGTGGCTCTCCGCCTATGGCTCGCTCGATGGCGTCATGGCCAATGCCGACAAGATCACCGGCGTGGTCGGCGAAAATCTGCGCAAGGCCCTGGACTGGCTGCCGCAAGGCCGCGTGCTGGTCACGGTCAAGACCGATTGCGATCTGTCGGAGCACATGAAGTCGATCCTCGAATCGCTGACCATGCAGCCGGTCGACAAGGAAGTGCTCAAGGATCTCTTCACCCGCTACAACTTCCGCACCTGGCTGCGCGAACTGGGCGAGGGTAGCGAGCCGGCGGGTGCCAAGGCCCCGCTGGTCGGTGCCAGCGCCGCTGCAGCACTGGAAGCGCCGGCCCAGGGTGGCCTCTTTGCTCCTGCGCCCAAGGTCGAGTACGAGACCGTGCTCACCGATGCGCAACTGGATCAGTGGATCGCCACCATCAACGCCGCCGAACTGACCGCCGTCGATACCGAGACCACCTCGCTGGATGCGATGCAGGCCGAGCTGGTCGGCATCTCGCTGTGCTGCGAGCCGGGCCGTGCTGCCTACATTCCGGTGGCGCACAACTACCAGGACGCACCCGAACAATTGTCGCGCGAGCACGTGCTCGCCAAACTGAAGCCCTGGCTGGAAGATGCCAGCAAGCCCAAGCTCGGCCAGCACCTGAAATACGACAGCCACATCTTCGCCAACTACGGCGTTCGCCTGGCGGGCGTGAAGCACGACACGCTGCTGGAATCCTACGTCTTCGAATCACATCGTCCGCATGACATGGACAGCCTGGCCGCGCGCCACCTGGAGCGCAAGACCATCACCTATGCCGAGGTATGCGGCAAGGGTGCGTCGCAGATCGGCTTCAATGAAGTGGCCATCGAACGCGCCACCGAATATGCGGCTGAAGATGCAGAAGTCACGCTGGCCCTGCATCACGCCATGTGGCCGCAGATCGAGCATGATGACAAGCTGCGCTTCATCTACGAGAAGATCGAAGTCCCGACCTCGGTGGTGCTGCAGAAGATCGAACGCAATGGCGTGCTGATCGATAGCGACCGCCTGGGCCAGCAATCGCACGATCTCGGCAAACGCATGCTGGAAATCGAACAGCAGGCTTACGACCTGGCCGGCCAGCCCTTCAATCTGAATTCGCCCAAGCAGCTGGGCGAGATCCTGTTCGGCAAGCTGGAGCTGCCGGTGGTCAAGAAGACCGCCTCGGGCGCACCGTCCACCGATGAGGAAGTGCTGCAGAAACTGGCCGAGGATTATCCGCTGCCCAAGGTGCTGCTGGACTATCGCGGCCTGGCCAAGCTCAAGTCCACCTATACCGACAAGCTGCCCAAGATGATCAACCCGGCCACCGGCCGCGTGCATACCAACTATGCACAGGCGGTCGCAGTCACCGGCCGCCTGTCCTCCAACGAACCGAACCTGCAGAACATCCCGATCCGCAC
>NZ_DBIC01000301.1:2885-3183 GCF_002296545.1 Herbaspirillum sp. UBA812
CCTGCAGAACATCCCGATCCGCACGCCCGAAGGACGCCGCATCCGCGAAGCCTTCGTCGCACCCGAAGGCTGCGTGATCGTCTCGGCCGACTATTCGCAGATCGAGCTGCGCATCATGGCGCACATCTCCGAAGACGAGAACATGTTGAAGGCCTTCGCCAACAACGAAGACATCCACAAGGCCACCGCCGCCGAAATCTTCGGCATCGCGCCCGAGCAGGTCGAGTCCGAGCAGCGCCGCTATGCCAAGGTCATCAACTTCGGACTGATCTACGGCATGAGCGCCTTCGGCCTGGCC
>NZ_DBIC01000301.1:3468-3677 GCF_002296545.1 Herbaspirillum sp. UBA812
GGCATGAGCGCCTTCGGCCTGGCCGGCAACCTGGGCATCGAACGTTCTGCCGCGCAGATGTACATCGACAAGTACTTCATGCGCTTCTCGGGCGTGAAGCGCTACATGGATGAAACGCGACTGCAGGCCAAGGCGCGCGGCTACGTGGAAACCGTCTTCGGCCGCCGCCTGTGGCTGCCCGAGATCAACTCGCCCAACGGCCCGCGCCG
>NZ_DBIC01000301.1:3969-5560 GCF_002296545.1 Herbaspirillum sp. UBA812
CAACTCGCCCAACGGCCCGCGCCGGCAAGGCGCCGAGCGTGCGGCGATCAACGCGCCCATGCAGGGCACCGCCGCCGACCTCATCAAGCTGGCCATGATTGCCGTGCAGGACTGGCTGGAGTCGACTGGCATGAAGAGCCGCATGATCATGCAGGTCCATGATGAACTGGTACTCGAAGTGCCCCAGGATGAGCTGGCGGTGGTGCGTGAAAAGCTGCCTGAATTGATGAAAAATGTTGCGGAGCTGAAAGTTCCCTTGCTTGCCGAGGTCGGAATCGGTAAGAATTGGGACGAAGCGCATTAATCTTCACACCCCTGACGGGAACGCGCGGCTTTCCACCGTTCGATAGCGCAGGGGCGTGAACGATTAGGCAAAAAAGCAAGATTGGCAGGAAGGCAAGCTGACGCCGCGACGGGGCCGACATCGGCAGCGGACGTCAGCATCGCCAACCGAGTCGGCACCTGAATGACAAGACAAGCAGACCGGCGTCGCAACCGCAGACGAACAAAGACGGGATGACGCCCTGGGTGGTACCGGACGGGGTCTGGGCAACCGAGGCTGAGGCAGGGAAGCAGGGGACAAGCACATTCATCACCGGCCATGACCGCATGCGGTCCGTGGCCGTCATCATCTCCGTCTTTCCGTCCGGCCTCCGATGAACACATGGGAGGAGACGTCATGAAGTCAGGAATGAAGGTAGGTACGCGCCTGGGGTTGGGGTTTGCGTGGGTGGTCTTGCTGCTGGTGCTGGTGACCGGCTTCGGCATCTTCAACATGCACCAGGTGCAGGGGCGCTTCACCCATGTGGTGGAGGTCAAGAATCCCGAGAGCGCACTGGTCAAGGAGATGCTGGAAACGGTGGGCGAGCGCTCCATCTCGTTGCGCAACCTCATGCTGCCCGCCGCGCCCGAAGATGTGGACATCGAGGCGCAATACATCGAAGGCCAGACCCAGAAATACAAGGTCGCCGCGCAGAAGCTGCAACAACTCTTTGCCGATTCTTCGGACACTTCCGAGGAAGAGAAGGCGGCCCTGCCCAAGATCCAGGCGCAGGCTGCTGCGGCCGAGAAGCTCATCAACGAAGCCGTCGAATTCGGCAAGCGCCGCGAAGCCTATGAACTGGCGCAATTCCTGAAGGAGCAATACCTGCCGGTGCAGAAGTCCTGGCAGGTCGAACTGAAGGCGCTGGCCGCACTGGAAGACAAACTCAACCGCGAAGCCGCCGACAGCAGCGCCGCCGCCTATGCCCGTGCGCGCCTGCTGATGCTGCTCATCAGCGCCATCGGCGTGGTCACCGCGATCCTGGCGGCCATCTGGATCACGCGCCAGATCCTGCGCAAGCTGGGTGGCGAACCGGACTACGCCGTGCAGATCGCCGGCCAGATTGCCGAAGGCGACCTGGCTGTCGTGATTGATACCCGCGCCGGTGACAACGACAGCCTGCTGGCGGCCATGCGCGTGATGCGCGACAAGCTCGCGGCGATCGTCACCGAGGTGCGGCGCGGTTCCGAGACCATCACCACCGCCTCCACCGAAATCGCACGCGGCAACCTCGACCTTTCCGGTCGTACCGAGCAGCAGGCCGGTGCG
>NZ_DBIC01000301.1:5848-6075 GCF_002296545.1 Herbaspirillum sp. UBA812
GCAGGCCGGTGCGCTGGAAGAGACCGCCTCCTCCATGGAGCAGCTCAATTCCACCGTCAAGCAAAATGCCGAGAACGCCCACCAGGCCAACGACCTGGCTCTGGCCGCCTCCGACGTGGCGGTGCAGGGCGGCAGCATCGTCTCGCAGGTGGTGGAGACCATGCAGTCCATCAATGCCTCCTCGCAGAAGGTGGCCGATATCGTCAGCGTGATCGATGGCATCGCCT
>NZ_DBIC01000296.1:0-142 GCF_002296545.1 Herbaspirillum sp. UBA812
CCTCCACCGTCAAGCAGAACGCCGCCAATGCCCAGCACGCCAACGAGCTGGCCTCGGGGGCTGCCAAGGTGGCGATCCAGGGCGGCGAAGTGGTAGGCCAGGTGGTGCAGACCATGGCCTCCATCAATGCCTCCTCGCGCAA
>NZ_DBIC01000296.1:484-12677 GCF_002296545.1 Herbaspirillum sp. UBA812
CTTCCAGACCAATATCCTGGCCCTGAATGCCGCCGTGGAAGCCGCGCGCGCCGGTGAGCAGGGGCGCGGCTTTGCCGTCGTCGCCTCCGAAGTGCGCTCGCTGGCCCAGCGTTCGGCCGCAGCTGCCAAGGAGATCAAGCAGCTGATCGATGACTCGGTCGGCAAGGTCGATGCCGGTACCCATCTGGTGCAGCAGGCCGGGCAGACCATGCAGGAAGTGGTGGCCAGCATCCAGGGCGTCTCCACGGTCGTCAGCGAGATCGCCACCGCCAGCCACGAGCAGAGCGCCGGCATCGAACAGGTCGGTGAAGCCATCACCCAGATGGATGAAACCACCCAGCAGAATGCCGCCCTGGTGGAACAGGCCGCCGCCGCCGCGCAGTCGCTGCAGGAGCAGGCCGACAAGCTGGTCAATCTGGTCGGGGTCTTCACCCTGGATCGACCGGGGCAGGGGGGCTTGGCCGTGCGCTGAGGCTGGGCGGCCGCCTGGTCGCTTTTTCTTTCATATCGACCAAAAGCGGGGCGGTTGCTGCGGGACGGCAGGCCGCCCCTTTTACATGGGGCGGTCGGCGGCCCGCAGTGGTGCATGCTGCACCAAATGCGTTATCGCGGATAAATAATTTTCCAAAACGCGGTTTTGCAGCAGGAAGTGCTTCCAGGACCGTTTCCTGCCATCAAATACGGCAGCACTATTGGCCGCCTCTTCTCTACCATGGGAGCCGTTTGGATGCGTTGCAGCATGCCTGCTGCAACGTACCGTTTCCCCTCTGGAGCCCCTGATGTCCACCGCCATTGCCGCACCCGCCCGATCCGCCAGCCCCGCTTCCTCCCGGCCGCAGCCGATGAGCCGGCTGTTCCTGGTGTGCGTGGTGGTGGCGATCTGCATCTGGGGCGGCAACTGGCCGGTGATGAAGTTCGGCAGCCAGTTCATCCCGCCGCTGTGGTTTGCGGCCAGCCGTTTCCTGTCGGCGGCCATCCTCAGTTTCATCATCGCCGCAGCCCTCGGCAAGCTGCGCCTGCCCACCCGCCAGGAGTGGCCGGTGGTGGCCGGGGTGGGCGTGCTGCAGATGGGCCTGTTCACGGCGCTGGTAACCGGCGCGCTGCACTTCGTCATGCCGGGCCGCGCCTCGCTGATCGCCTATGCCACCTCGATCTGGGTGGTGCCGGGCGCAGCGCTGGTGTTGAAGCACAAGCTGAGCACCCAGCAATCGCTGGCCACCGTCTGCAGCTATGCGGGCATGGCTGTCATCGTGCTGCCGGCGCTGCTGCATGCGGACATGCACAGCATGATCGGCTACCTGATGCTGGGCGCGGCGTCGCTGTCCTGGGCCATGAACATCCTGCAGATCAAGATGACGCCGGGCGTGAAGCTGGACTTCGACCTGCTGCCCTGGCAGACCCTGGTGGCCGCCGTGCCGCTGTGCGTGCTGGCGCTGCTGGTGGATGGCGCGCCGACGTTCCTGGCCGATCCGCACTCCTGGGGCGTGATCGCCTACACCGGTCCGCTGGCCACTGCGCTGACCTTCCTGATCGTGCTGCAGATGACCCAGCGCCTCTCGCCGGTGACGGTGTCGGTATGCATGCTGGGGGTGCCGGTGGTGGGACTGACGCTGTCCTCGCTGATCTTCGGCGAGACGCTCTCGGCGGACCTGCTGCTGGGCATGGGCCTGCTGTGCCTGGGCCTGGTGTTGCCGGCGCTGCCTTCGCTGGGTTTGCGCCGTGCCCTGGGCAAGGCCTGATTCTTCGGACTAGCGATCGGTGAGATAACGCGCAACGCGCTCACCGAGCAATTCACGCAGGGCACGCACGGTGGGCGAGAGGCTCATGCGATGCGTGCAGACCAGGTTCAGCGGTGACGCCTCGCCTTGGTAATCCTCCATCAGCGCTTCCAGTTTTCCGTTGCGCAGGTCGGCCAGCACGTCCAGCCGCGACTTGTAGGCAATGCCCCGGCCCTCCACGGCCCAGCGGTGTACCAGTTCGCCATCGTCGCAGACGCGGTCGCCGCTGACCTGCACTTGTACCGGCGTGCCGTCCTTGAAGAACGTCCATTGCGAATGCAGCATGTCCGACAGCAGATAGCGCAGGCAATTGTGCTGGCGCAGGTCGGCCGGCGTGCGCGGGCGGCCGTGGCGGGCGAGGTAGTCGGGCGAGGCGCACAGCACGCGGCGGTTGTCCGGGGCCAGCGGCAGGGCCACCAGGCTGGAATCTTCCGGCGGGCTGTAGCGGATCGCCACCTCCACCGGCTGGCGGAACATGTCCGCCACGCGATCGCTGATGCGCACCTGCAGGCTCACTGCCGGATGCTGGGCGAGGAATTCATCGAGCCACTGGCACATCAGATTGCGCCCGAGATCGGAGGGCACCGACAGCGAAAGGTTGCCGCCGACCACGCGCCGGCCGTGGGCCACGGCATCGCGTCCGGCATTGACTTCGGCCAGCACGTTGCGGGCGTATTGCAGGTAGCGTTCGCCATCGGGTGTCAGGCGCAGGCTGCGGGTGGAGCGCGCCAGCAGGCGAGCGCCGAGTTCGCCTTCGAGGCGTTTCATGGCGGCACTGGCCACGGCCGGGGTGACATCGTGCTGGCGGGCGGCAGCGGAGAGGCTGCCGTTGTCGGCGGCGCAGACGAAGATGGCGAGGTCTTCCAGGCGGATCATGAGCGGGAACAATGAAGATGTCGATCAAAGTCGACATTCTACTTTCAATTTATTTTTGAAAATGTTTCTGCCACGCTCCGCTTTTTTGAAACCGCATCCTGCCCGATGATGTCATTCAAGCCGCAGTCGATCATTGATGCGCATTTCAGAGCATTAAGCAAAATTGAATGCTCAACGCCAACACCATTAAACGCAAGGAACCCCCCATGAGCCTGCTCCACGCCGCCCGCAAACGCCACTCCACCAAGGCCTTCGATCCCAGCCGCAAGGTCCCCGAGAACATCATCGCCGAACTGCGCGAGCTGCTGCGCCTGGCCCCGTCCTCGGTGAATTCGCAGCCCTGGCATTTCGTGGTGGCTTCCAGCGATGCCGCCAAGGCCCGCATCGGCAAGGCTGCCGAAGCCGGTTATCCCTACAACCTGCCCAAGATCCTGAACGCCTCGCACGTGCTGGTGCTGTGCGCCCGCACCGGCATCAGCGAACCGCACCTGGAAGCCCTGCTGGAGAAAGAAGAAGCTGACGGCCGTTTCGTCAACGCCGAGGCCAAGGCCGGCCAGCGCGGTTCGCGCCTGCTCTACAGCAACCTGCATCGCTATGAACTGAAGGATGCCCAGCACTGGATGGAAAAGCAGGTCTACCTGGCCCTGGGCACGCTGCTGCTGGGCGCGGCCGAACTGGAAGTGGATGCGGTGCCGATGGAAGGTTTCAATGCCAAGGTGCTGGACGAAGAACTGGGCCTGCGCGAAAAGGGTTTCACCAGTGTCGTGCTGGTGAGCCTGGGCTACAGCGGTGCCGATGACTTCAACGCCAAGCTGCCGAAGTCGCGCCTGGCGGCCGAGACCGTCTTTACCGACCTGTAATCGGCAGCACGCGCTGGTCCCTCACACCTGATGGATCAGCGCATTGGCTGCCTGCTGCAAAGCGGGCAGCACGCGCGCCAGTGTTTGTTCCTGCGATTCCACTGCCAGCGGAAAACTGAGACTGAGCGCGCCCACCACCTTGGCATGGCGATTCTTGAGCGGCACTGCAATGCCGCGCACACCGGTCTGCAATTGCTGCTCCACCAGGGCATAACCCTGCTGGCGCGCTTGTGCGATCAGCTCGTAGAGGCGATCCGGATCGGTGATGGTGTGGGGCGTGAAGGGCGTCATGGCACAGGTGGCCAGCCACTCGCGCACCTGCTGCTCGGGCAGCGCGCCCAGCATCACGATGCCGGGTGAAGCCAGTTGCGCCGGCACCCGTGCACCCAGCACGAAGCCGGTGGTCATCACGCGTGAAGTACCATTGCGCGCGATGAAGACAAGGTCCCAGCCATCGAGCACGCTGGCATAGACGGCCTCGCCGGTCTGCCCGGTGATCTGCTGCAGGTGCGGCTGCAGGATGCGCGGCAGCGGTGCCGAATCGAAATACGACCAGCCCACTTTCAGCACCCTGGGCGTCAGGGCGAAGGTCTTGCCTTCGCTGTGCAGGTAGCCCAGGTGTTCCAGCGTGAGCAGGTAGCGCCGCGCGGCCGTGCGCGAAAGCCCGGTGCGGGCCGCCACTTGCGCCGAGGTCATGCGCTGGTTGTCGTAGTCGAAGGCTTCCAGGATCAGCAAGCCCTTCTCCAGTCCGGCGATCCAGTCGCGCCGGGCCAGGCCGCCTTCGCCGGCCTCGCTGCCATCTTCCGGCGCGTCGATTTTCTCCACATCGCTCATCGCGGATTCCTCTTGTGCACGGTCCTCATACCCACATCATCAGCGTGTTGGCCGTGGTCTGCAGTGCCGGGACGCCGCGTGCGATGGCGTCCTCGCGCGAGCAGGCGGCAATGTTGGAGGTCACGCTCAGGGCACCGATGACGCGGCCATTGCGGTTCTTCACCGGGATGGCGATGCCGCGCATGCCCATCTCGAACTGGTTCTCGGTGATGCCGTAACCCTGCTTGCGCATGGTGACGATCTCGGCAAACAGCGCCGCCTTGTCGGTCATGGCCATGTGGGTGTGCGGGATCAGGGTCACGCGGTCGAGATAGGCGGTGATCTCCGCATCCTCGCGCATGCCCAGCAGTACCCGGCCGGCCGTGGTGGTGTAGGCCGGCAGGCGCGTGCCCGGTTCAAAACCGGCATTGACCAGCTGCGCGGCCGTGACGCGGGTGACGTAGACGATCTCGTCGCCATCGAGCAGCGAGAAGTTGGTGGACTCCTGCAGCTGCTGCGTCAGTCGCTGCAGGAAGGGCACCACCGCGCGCGGCACGCGGGCCGATTCCAGATAGGACTGGCCCAGGTTCAACAGGCGCGGCATGAGCCAGAACTTCTTGCCGTCCGAGGCCGCCATGCCGGTATGCACCAGCGTCAGCAGATAGCGGCGCGCAGCGCTGCGGGTCAGGCCCACGCGCTCGGCCACTTCGCTGGCGGTCAGCTGCGGCGACTCGCTGGTGAAGGCGGTGATGACGTCAAAACCCTTCATCAATCCTTCGATCAGGTCTCGCTTCTGGATGTCCAGTTCTACCGAGTTTTGGTCGATCATCGTAAAAAAAGTCCAGAAATGAGTGATTGGCGAACAAGTTGCGCGATTATCGCACGCTTTGCTTCATATCGGCCTTTTTGCAGGGGGTGGGCTTGGCTATACTCGGCTCCGAGATAAATCATCGGGATCATGATGAACACCATAGAAAACAATCCTGTCCCCACCAATCCGCTGGGCATCGATGGCATCGAGTTCATCGAATACGCCACCACCGAGCCGCTGGCGCTGGGTGCCGTGCTGGAGCGCATGGGCTTCGAACAGGTCGGCCGCCATCGCTCGCGCGAAGTGGTGCTCTACACCCAGGGCGAGATGAACGTGATCGTCAACGCCGACGTATCGGCCTGGTCCGGTTTCGACCATGAGGTGCAGGCCACCAACCTGAGCGCCATCGCGCTGCGGGTGCGCGATGCCAATGAGGCCTATCTCCGCGTCACCGAACTGGGGGCCTGGCCGATTCCCACCCGCGCCGGGGCGATGGAACTGAACATCCCGGGCGTGCATGGCTGTGGCGACTCCATCATCTACTTCGTCGACCGCTATCGCGACTTCTCCATCTACGACGTCGACTTCAAGCCCTCCAGCCAGGAGCGGCGCAAGACCACGGCGCTGTCGGGCATGCATTTCTTCGGCCTGGTGCAGGCCGTGGGGCCGGAGCGCACGCGTGAATGGATCGACTTCTATTCGTCATTGATGGGATTTTCGGTGCTGCCCGAGGGACAGTTCTTCGGCATCCTGCCCAAGGGCAACCTGCTGGCCAGCCCCTGCCGCCAGTTCTACATCCAGCTGGTGGAACCCCCGGAAGGCACCGAAGACATCCAGTGGGAAGAAGAGTGGCTGCGTCTCGGCCTGGGCACGCCCGACGTGCTGCAGGCGGTGCGGCAATTGCAGGAGCGCGGCGTGATCTTCGTTGACCGCGCGCCTACCCAGATCAGCGAGCGCGGTGCGCTCACCCAGCTTTACAAGGGCGGCGTCAGTTTCGAACTGGTCCGCAGCCAGAAAGACAAGAACTGAGACCATGAAGGAAATCACAGGCACCACCCGCATCTTCCCCGTCATCGGCTGGCCGGTGGAACAGGTGAAGGCACCGACTCTGTTCAACGCGTATTTCAAGCGCCACGGGCTGGATGCGCGCGTGATCCCGTTCAAGATCGAACCGGAGCGCTACTGCGAAGCCGTGCGCATGTTCATGAAGACGGAAAACGTGGGCGGCATCTTCGTCTCCATTCCGCACAAGCCCATGACCCTGGAGGCGGTCGAACAGGCCACCCTGCGCGCCCGTGTGGCCGCTGCCTGCAATGCGGTCTATCGCGATGCCGAGGGCGTGGTCTGGGGCGACCTGATCGACGGCGAAGGTTTCATCCGCGCACTGGCGCGTACCGCTGCCGACCGTCCGCTGGTGTGGAACAAGACCCGCGCCCTGGTGGTCGGCACCGGCGGCGTCGGTTGCGCCATCGTCGCTTCGCTGGCAGCGCAGGGCATCGCCGAGATCAGCGTCTTCGATACCAATCGCGCCGGCGCCGAAGCCTTGCTGGCGCGCGTGGAAGCCGCCTATCCGGCGACCCGCGTGCGTTTCGCGCAGCCCGACGCCAGCGGTGTCGACCTGCTGGTGAACTGCACGCCGCTGGGCATGCACGTGGGCGACCCGATGCCCTTCGCGCTGGAAGGTGTGAGTGCGGAGGCCATCGTCGCCGACTGCGGCATGAAGATCGAGATGAGCCAGTTGCTGGTGCAGGCGCAGGCCAAGGGCTGCCGCATCCAGAAAGGCAAGGAAATGCTCATCGAGCAGGCGCCGCTGTATCTCGAACTGTTCGGCTGGCCGGGCGTGGCCGCTGACGACTTCCGTCATCTGGAGGCATTGTGAACCTCGACAATTTCGGCATGGATACCATCACCCTGCCGGGTGGACTGGAATCCAAACTGGCCGCGTCCAAGGCGGCCGGTTTCTCGCAGCTCATGCTGTGGTCCAAGGACCTGGTCGGCTATCCCGGCGGGCTGGAGGCGGCCGTCAAGCTGGTGCGCAAAAGCGGCGTGCGCGTCACCGGCATCCAGGTCATGCGCGATTACGAAGGCCTGCAGGGCAGCCTGCACGACTACAAGGTGGACGTGGCCCGCAACCTGCTGCAGATCTGCAAGGCGGTCGGTGCGCCGCTGCTGATGGTGTGCTCCTCGACCTCGCAACACGCCAGCGGTGACACCCGCCACATCGCGCGCGACCTGGCCAAGCTGGCCAACCTGGCGGTGCCGCTGGGCATCCGCGTGGGCTTCGAGGCCTTGTCCTGGGGACGTCACATCAATCAGTACATGCAAGCCTGGGAAGTGGTGGAGATGGCCGATCACGCCAATCTCGGCGTGGTCATCGATTCCTTCCACATCCTCGCCAATCGCGGCGCGCTGGAAGACCTGGATGCCATTCCCGGTCGCCGCATCGTGATGGTCCAGTTGTCCGATTTCATGTGGCGCGAGATCCGCACGCCGGAAGAACGGCTGGAGACGGCGCGCCATCTGCGCGTCTTCCCCGGTGAGGGCGAGCATTCGCTGGAACTCTCCGACATGGTGCGACGCCTGCATCGCGGCGGTTATCGCGGTGACTACAGCTTTGAAGTGTTCAATGACGATTACCTGCAGATGTCGCCGGCCGTGGTGGCCGAACGCGCGCGCCGCTCGGCCAAGTGGGTGACCGACCAGGTACTGCGGCGGGGCCTGCGGGTGCGTGAAGCGGTGGCGGCGTAAACGCATAAAGCGATCCTTAACCTGCAGTCAACAATCAGAAATCAGCATCAGCATCAGCATCAGCATCAGCATCAGCAGCACCACCGGCTCGCCACAACAAAACCATAGCGAGCGGGTTTGACGATGCGACACCGTCCCTTCAGGGAGCGGGCCGCATGATCACAACAGAGGAGACCCCATGACACCGCAGCGCCCTTCATCCTGATCCACCGGCCCCTTCCCTGAACACGCCAGGGTGCAGCGGGCTCTCCGTTTCCTCCCGTTCGGAACATGCCGCGCAGCGCGCCGGCAGGGGACGCATTGCGTGTGCCGGGAGTCACGCTCCACCACCATCATCACAACCATAACCACAAACACAACAGAGATCCGAGACATGACACCACGATCCACCCGCCCAACAAGCGCACTGCGCACGCCCGTCGCCATGAGCCTGCTGCTGGCCGCCTCCACCACGGCCCTGGCGCAGAGCACCAGCAACGTCACCCTGTATGGCACGGTCGACCAGTACCTGGGCTACATGCACAGCAGCAGCGGCAAGAGCCTGTGGGCGCTCAACGATGGCGCCATCCTGCGCAGCCGCATCGGCCTCAAAGGCTATGAGGATCTGGGCGGTGGCTATGCCGCCACCTTTACGCTGGAAAACGGATTCGCCGGCGACACCGGCGGCCTGGCCGACAGCACGCGCCTGTTCGACCGCCAGTCCTGGGTCGGCATCAAGACCCCGGCCGCCGGTGAATTCCGCGTGGGCCGCCAGAACAGCGTGCCCTTCTTCATCGGCGGTGCCATCGACTATACCGAGCGCACCACCTACGGCTCCATCATCAATACCTTCGGCGTGCCGTCGCGCTTCGACAATGACCTGTCGTGGAAGTCGCCGCGCTGGGCCGGTTTCCAGTTCGATATCCACTACGCCATGCCGGAGACCGCAGGCGAGGGACTGGGCCGCCGTGGTGTCTATCAGTTCGGTCTGGATTACACTAACGGCCCGTATCGCGCAGGCTATGCCGGCCTGGTGGCAAAACCCAATGCCGGCGGCCTGTACAGCAATACGGTGCAATACCATAACGTGTATGCCGACTACGATTACGGCCCGGGCAAGATCTACCTGGCCTACGTACGGAGCAACAACACCACCGCCAACGCCAATGGCAACAATGCCGCGACCATCCTCAACAATGTCAGCAATCCCAACAATTTCTTTGCCGGTAACGATCCGAATATCCAGCGCTTCTACAACGTCTACCAGGTCTCGGCGGACTATCGCCTGACCCCGCAGCTGCGCATCGGCGCGCTGTACGGCGTGATGGTCGACACCTCCCACAAGGATGGTGGTGCACAGGGCGGCAACGTGGGCGCCTACTATGACCTCTCCAAGCGGACCACGCTCTATGGATTCGCCAACTACATGAAGAACCAGGCCAATGCCGGCTGGCGCTTCAGCGGCTCGGCCGGACCGGGCAGCAACCTGGCCGGGGCCGACATCAATGGCAAGAGCCTGATCGGACTGCAGATGGGGATCCTGCATCGCTTCTGAGTTCGCCCCGAGCCAGCCATTTCTTAATTTCGGCGGGCCGTTATCGCATCAGCATGACGGCCTGCCCGGCAACACCACGGAGACACCATGCAATCCTCTCATTCCAGCGATCACTCGCAGCAGAGCAAGAAGGCCGCCGCCAGCGGCTGGATCGGCTCGGCGCTCGAATACTACGACTTCTTCATCTATGCCACGGCCGCCTCGCTGATCTTCCCGCAGCTGTTCTTCCCCAAGGGCGATCCGACCACCGCCATCATCGCCTCGCTGGCCACCTATGGCGTGGGCTATGTGGCGCGTCCCATCGGCGCCTTCGTGCTGGGCCACCTGGGTGACACCCACGGCCGCAAGAAGGTGCTGCTGTGGTGCATGTTCCTGATGGGGTTTTCCACCATCGGGGTCGGGCTGTTGCCGACCTATGACCAGGTCGGCCTGTGGGCACCTGCACTGCTGGTCATCATGCGCCTGGCCCAGGGCTTTGCCGTGGCCGGTGAAATCTCCGGGGCCAGTTCCATGATCCTGGAGCACTCACCCTTCGGACGGCGCGGCTACTACTCCAGCTTTACCCTGCAAGGGGTGCAGGCCGGGCAGATCCTGGCGGCCGCCGTGTTCCTGCCGCTGGCGCATTACATGCCGGCCGAGCAGTTCAATGTGTGGGGCTGGCGCATTCCCTTCCTGCTGAGTTTCCTGGTCATCATCGCCGGCTGGATCATCCGCCGCACCGTCGAGGAAACCCCGCTGTTCAAGGCTGCCGACAAGAATGAACTCAAGCGCCGCTCGCCGGTGGTGGAAGCCTTCCGCGACAGTTCGCCCAACATGCTGCGCGTGGTCTGCATGGCGCTCATGAACGTGATCCCGGTGGTGGCCACCATCTTCGGCGCGGCCTATGCGGTGCAGCCGGCCTATGGCATCGGCTTCGCCAAGGATGTCTACCTGTGGATTCCGGTGGTCGGCAATATCGTGGCGGTGCTGGTGATTCCCTATGTGGGCAAGCTGTCGGACCGCATCGGCCGCCGTCCGCCCATCATTGTCGGTTCCTTGCTGGCGGGCCTGTTCGCCTTCGCTTACCTGTATGCGATCAGCATCCGCAACGTCGAACTGGCTTTCGTGATGTCGATCCTGATGTGGGGCGTGGTCTACCAGGGTTACAACGCGGTCTTCCCCAGCTTCTATCCGGAACTGTTCCCGGCCCGTTCGCGCGTCTCGGCCATGGCCATCGCGCAGAACTTGGGGACCGCCATCACGGCCATGCTGCCGGCACTGTTCACCGCCGTGGCACCTCCGGGCTCCAGCAATATCTGGCTGACCGTGGGCGGCATCGCCTTCGGCATCACCATCGT
This sequence comes from Herbaspirillum sp. UBA812, assembly GCF_002296545.1. Lineage (NCBI taxonomy): Bacteria > Pseudomonadati > Pseudomonadota > Betaproteobacteria > Burkholderiales > Oxalobacteraceae > Herbaspirillum > Herbaspirillum sp. UBA812. The sequence goes on from NZ_DBIC01000296.1 coordinate 11,242, forward strand.
GTCGGCACTGGCAGCGTTGTCCGCCCGCGAGACCTATCGCATCCCGCTGGAAAAACTGGGCGAGCGTGATGCCCAGCCGATGCCGCTCAACGAGTATGAGCGTCTGCGTGCGCAGGCTGATCTGGAAGGGCGTTACGCCAAGTCCTGATCCGGTCTGGTTGAAGAAAGGAAGTAAAAAAAAGCGCTGTTCCTTGTGAGGGGAACAGCGCTTTTTTGTATTGCAGGTAAATTATTTCCAGTCGTGCTCGGGATCGATGCGCTTGCGCCGCAATACCATCAGTGCGCCCAGCAACAGCAGCAGTACCACCACCACCGCGCCCACGCCCATGCCGATGCGCGCCACCAGCAGCAGCGGCGAACGCGGGCCTCCCTCGCGGATCACGGCCACGTCCTCGGGTTTTACCTTGAGGTCGGGGTTGCCGTAATACTTCAGCAGATAATTCGACAGCGCTGCCACATCCTGGTTGGAGAGTTTGTTGAGCGCATTGGGCTGGTCACCGAAGGGCGGCATGAAGACATGGCCACCGTCTTCGGTCTCGCGCTCCACACCATAGAGGATGGTGGCGATCAGATTGTTGGCATTGACGCCGGCCGTGGCCGAGTTGTGGAACAGCGAAGGATAGTAGCCATCGCGCGTACCTTGTCCGTTGTAGCCGTGGCAGGAAGCGCAGCTGGCCGAGAACAGGCGCGCACCGCGGATCTCCTCGGGACTGTCGGCGGCCAGCGTGCGGCCACGGAACTGCGCCAGCGCATTGCCGGCCTTGCCCTGTTCGAAGCGCGTGCCCAGCGTGGGCGGCGTCGACGAGTCCGGGCCGATGGCCGGGGTCTCCTTGAGGTAGACGGCGATGGCGCGCAGGTCCTCGTCGGTCAGTTTGGAGAAGCTGTGCGTGATCGCCTCGGCCATGCTGCCGGCGGCCTGGGCACGGCCTTCCACGCGGCCGGTCTTGAGATAGGCGACCAGCTCATCCTGGCTCCAGGTGCCGATGCCGGCCGTGGGATGCGGCGTGATGTTGGGCGCATACCAGGGGCCGACCTGGGCACCGGAGAGCGCGAGATTGGTTTTCTCCTGCATCAGGAAGCCGCGCGGTGTATGACAGCTGCTGCAATGCGCCGGGCCTTCGGCCAGGTAGCGTCCGCGCAGCCATTGCGCAGAACGCTGCGGGGCCGGGGCCAGCGGCTGGTCCTTCAGGAACAGCGCATTCCACACCTTCATCGACGCCCGGATATTCATGGGGAAGGGCAGCGCGGTCTCGCGCGTCGGGGTATCGACCGGGGCCACGCCCTTCATGAAATACGCATACAGGGCATGCACGTCTGCATCGTTCAATGCGGCATACGCGGTGTACGGCATGGCCGGATACAGGTTGGCGCCATCGGCGCGCACGCCGCGCCGCAGGGCGGCGGCGAACTGCGCTTCGCTGTAGTTGCCGATGCCG
>NZ_DBIC01000227.1:0-8754 GCF_002296545.1 Herbaspirillum sp. UBA812
ATGATGTAAGCAAAACGGGGATGCCTTGGCATCCCCGTTTTTTTCCGTTCTTTGGGTACCGCTTGCAGAAGACGGCGGCCTCAGGCCACCGGCGTGCGCATCGTCACGAACTCTTCGGCGGAGGTCGGATGAATGCCGATGGTGGCATCGAACTGCGCCTTGGTGGCACCGCATTGCAGGGCTACGGCAAAGCCCTGGATGACTTCACCGGCATCGCCGCCGACCATGTGCACGCCGAGCACCTTGTCAGTCTGCGCATCGACCACAAGCTTCATGAAGGTGCGCTCGGTATTGCGCGAGAGGGTGTTCTTGAGCGGCTTGAAGTCGGTCTTGAAGATTTTTACTTCACCATGGGTCTTGCGCGCCTGTTCTTCGGTCAGTCCCACGGTGCCCACATTGGGATGACTGAACACCGCTGTCGGAATGTTCTGGTAGGACATCACGCGCTCGCCCTTGCCGAACAGGCGCGCTACCACCACCATCGCTTCGGCCAGCGCCACCGGCGTCAAGGCCACGCGGTCGATTACGTCGCCCACGGCGAGAATCGATGGCACGTTGCTCTCGAAGCTCTCATTGACCACCACGGCGCCGTTTTCCTTCAAGACGACACCGGCCTGCTCCAGCCCCAGGCCGCGTGTATTGGGCGTACGCCCGGTGGCAAACAGCACGCACTCCGCCGCCACGGTTTCGCCATTGGTCAGGCGTACCTGCTTGACGCTGTCTTCACCCGCATGTGGCGCTTCGATGGCCGCGATGCTGGCATCGAAGACCAGCCGGATGCCCTTCTTGGCCATTTCATCGGCGAGGTGGATGCCCAGGTCGGCATCCATGTTGCGCAACAGGCGTTCGCGGCGATACACCAGCGTCACATCGCTGCCCAGGCCATTGAGGATGGATGCCAGTTCCACGGCGATATAGCCGCCGCCCAGCACCACCGCACGTTTCGGCAGACTCTTCAGGTGGAAGAAATCGTCCGAGGTGATGCCCAGCTCGCTGCCCGGGATCTGCGGCTTGTCGGGATGGCCGCCGGTGGCCACCAGGATGTGGCGGGCGGTGAAACGCTTGCCTTCCACGCTGACCGTATGCGCATCTTCCACCGTGGCGAAGCCACGATGCAGGCTCACGTTGGCGCCATCGAGCAGACGCTGGTAGATGCCGTTCAGGTGCGTGATCTCGCGGTCCTTGTTGGCGATCAGGGCCGACCAGTCGAAGGTGGGTTCGCTGTGCAAGGTCCAGCCGTAACCGGCGGCATCGGCGAAATCCTCGTGGAAATGGGCGCTGTAGGACATCAGCTTCTTGGGGATGCAGCCGACGTTGACGCAGGTGCCGCCCAGATCGCCCTTCTCGGCCAGCCCGACGCGGGCCCCGGCCTGGCCGGCGAAGCGCGCTGCGCGCACGCCACCGGAACCGCCGCCGATGGTGAAGAGGTCGTAATCGTATTGGCTCATGGTTTCTCCAGAGAGTGGCCGCAGCCCCCTGGCCACGCCCATTGTTGGTCTTTGCGTGCTTGGGTTATGCGGGCGGAAGCGCGCTTTGCAAGTCCGTGCGGCGCCGGCCATCGAGTGCCCGCATCACCAGCAGCACCGGTGCCAGCCCCACCAGCACGATGGACAAGGCCGGCAAGGCCGCCTCGCCCAGGCGCTCATCGCGCGCCAGGTTGTGCGCGATCACGGCCAGGGTATCGGTATCGAAGGGACGCAGCAGCAAGGTCGCCGGCAACTCCTTGACCACATCGACGAATACCATCAGCGCCGCCACCGCCAGCGACCGCCACAACAACGGCATGTGCAGGCGCCAGGCAATCACCGCGCGCGAACTGCCCAGGGTGCGCGCCGCTTCGTCAAGACTGGCCGGAATACGGGTGTAGCCGGACTCCACCGACTGCACCGCAACCGCCGTGAAGCGTACCAGATACGCGTAGATCACGCCGAGCGAGCTGGCCGTGAGCAGCACGCCCAGGCCCGCCGCCGGCCACAACGCCTGCAGCCAGGCGACCGGCAGCAGGATGCCGACCGCGATGACCGAGCCGGGAATGGCATAGCCCATGCCGGCCAGGCGAGCGGTCAGGCGCAGCACCAGCCCCTGCAGGCGCGGCAGGTGCGCGCCGCGCAGCGCGAAGCACAGGCCCAGCGCCAGCACGATGGCCGCCAGCGCCGCCATGCCGCCGAAGCGGAAGCTGTTCCACACCCAGCCGGCATAGCGGGCCAGATCGAAAGCAGGCATGGCGGCGTCGCTGCTGCCCCACTGCCCGGCCCACAACTGCAACAGGATCGCCACCGGCAGCACGAAGCCCAGCACCACCGGCAAGCCGCACACCGCCCAGGCCGCCAGCGTCTGCGCGCCGGTCAATTGCGGCAGGCGCGCCTCCGCTCCCTCGCTGCCGCGCGCACCGCGTGTGGCCGCAAAGCGCATGCGGCCCTGTTCGCGCCGCTCCAGCCACAGCAGCACCGACACGAAGAGCAGCAGCAGCGACGCGTACTGGGCGGCGGCAATGCGGTCATCCAATACAACCCAGGCCTTGTAGATGCCGGTGGTGAAAGTGGTCAGGCCGAAGTAGGCCGAGACACCGTAATCGGCCAGCGTTTCCATGAGCGCCAGCGCCGCCCCGGCCGCCAGGGCCGGACGCGCCAGCGGCAAGGCCACGCGCCGGATGCGTTCGGATAGCGGCGTGCCCAGCATGCGGGCAGCCTCCATCAGGTGCATGCCGCGCTCGGAGAGCGCATTGCGCGCCAGCAGGTAGGCATAGGGATAGAGCGTGAAGACAAACATGCACACCGCCCCCGGCAAGCCCCGCACATCCATGCGCCAGCCGGGGAACCAGCCGCGCAGCGTGCTCTGCACGGCCCCCGCGTATTGCAGGAAATCGGTATAGGCATAGGCCGACACGTAGGCCGGCATGGCCATCGGCAACAGCAGCGCCCAGGACAGCCAGCGCCGTCCGCGAAACTCGAACAGGCTCACCGTCACCGCCGCCGCGCCACCGACGAGGACCACGCCCAGCGGCACCATCAGCGCCAGCCAGCCGGAGGTGGCCAGGTAGCCGGGCAAGACGGTCTGCATCTGCTGGCGCAGGTTGTCGATGCCGGCCGCATCCAGCCCGAACCAGGCAGCGAGGATGCCGAAGAGCGGCAAAGCGATCAGGACAGCGAGCAAACCGATGATGTGCATAAACGGGAACGGCCCAATAAAGAATTGCCAGGGGAAGTCGGCGGTCCATGCGCTACACTGCGCACTCCGAGACAAACGCGAATTGTAACCATTTCATCGAGCCTGCCCATGTTTCTGGAAGTCGATCACGTCAGTATCCGTTATCCCCGCAGCGCCCAGGCGGCCGTCGATGCCGTCTCGCTGCGCCTGCAGCCGGGCGAGCTGGGGGCCCTGATCGGCCCCTCCGGCAGTGGCAAGACCAGCCTGCTGCGCGCCGTGGCCGGGCTGGAACCGGCGCAGTCGGGCCGCATCCGGCTCGACGGAGCATTGCTGGAAGGTGATGGCGTGCGCGTGCCGGCCGAGGCGCGGCGCATCGGGATGGTGTTCCAGGATTTCGCGCTGTTCCCGCATCTGGATGTGGCAGCCAATATCGGCTTTGGCTTGCGCGGCATGGCGCGTGCGCAGCGGGAACAGATCGTCACGCAGATGCTGGCCCTGGTCGGCCTGCCCGAGGCGGGCAGCAAATTCCCGCACCAGCTGTCCGGTGGCCAGCAGCAGCGCATTGCCCTGGCGCGCGCGCTGGCGCCACAGCCGCGCCTGCTGTTGCTGGATGAACCGTTTTCCAGTCTGGACGTGGAGCTGCGCGAACGCCTGGCGCACGACGTACGCGACATCCTCAAACGCACCGGCACCACCGCCCTGATGGTCACGCACGATCAGCTGGAAGCCTTTGCAGTGGCCGATGTGGTGGGCGTGATGCGGCACGGCCGATTGGAACAGTGGGATACGCCTTATGCGCTCTACCATCGTCCGGCCACCCGCTTTGCGGCGGATTTCATCGGGCATGGGGTGTTGCTGCGCGGGCAGGTGCAGGCTGCAGCGGATGCCGGGGTACAAGGCGAGATCAGCGTCCGGACCGCAGCAGGCCTGTTGCGCGGACTGCCGGTGGAAAGCGGACGCGATGCCAGCGCCGCGCAGGTCGATGTATTGCTGCGGGCCGACGACGTCATGCACGACGATGCGTCCCCCTTCAAGGCGCAGGTGGTACGCAAGTCATTCCGGGGCGCGGAATTCCTCTACACCCTGGCGCTGGAGAACGGCCAGCAACTGCTCTCGCTGGTGCCTTCGCATCACGATCATGCGGTGGGGGAATGGATAGGGATCCGGTTGGATGTGACGCATCTGGTGACATTTCCCTTGGCCGCCAACTGAAAAATCAATCACGAATTTTGTCCCTGATGTGATGTTTCCTTAAGTCTCCCCTGCTGAGGGGGAGTTGTCTGATTTCTCCAATCTTGTATCCCATAGTAGTCCACTAATAAACTCTAATAGTCATTTTCACGGAGCCGGGAACCCGGCCTCAGGTACCTGATCTATCGCCCAGTTTTGAGTCTGCGTGCATAGGCCAGTGACCTCAGTGTCCGGATGCTGGTCAAGTCGCATTCCCAAAAATGCCGACACAACCCTTCCGTGATGATGACGACTCTCTCCGACTCCTTTGCTGGTGCCTGGCCACCAGCTTCGCGCGTGATGCGTCTGCTCACTTCGCCAAGCAGCGATGTGAACTCAGATGAACTCATGGCCGAAAAATTCCAGGCCGTCGAATGCATCGGCCCGGACCTGGATGGCTACGATATCGATGAAGCCATCGCTGGATACCGCCTGCAACTCTCCTGCCTCAGTCTCGACGCACATCTTTCCTTGCGCAAGTTCATCGCTCAGCCGGTATTGCTGATCTTGCAGAGCGATGCGAAACCACGCCATTTCCATGGCCACGTTACGCAATGCCGACTGCAAGGGGCCAATGGTGGAATGGCGCGTTATCTCCTGACCATCGAACCCTGGCTGGCATTCTTGCGCTATCGCCGTGACAGCAGGGTTTATCAAGACTTGACCGTACCTGAGATCATCGATGCCGTCTTGCGCGACTACCAGGGCCAAGGCAAGCTGCAACCCCAATGGCGCATGGATCTGCGCGACACCAGGGTGTACGCCCGGCGCAGCCTGGTCACGCAATATCAGGAATCCGATCTGGCCTTCATCAGCCGCCTGTTGAGCGAGGAAGGCATGTTCTACTACGTGGAACATGCCGGGGTAAGCAACAGCCCCAGCCTGGGCGCGCATACCGTAGTCATCGCCGATCACAACGCCAGCTTCCAGAGCAATGCGCGCGCGGACGTCCAGTTCACTCAAGCCAGTGCCGTGATGGCACAAGACAGCATTGATCGCTGGCGCAGTCTGGACCGCTGGCAGACAAACTCGGTGGAGATTCTCACCTGGGACTATCGGCAAGCCAGCGTACGCGAGGCCACCAGTGCCACGCCAGTTCAACCGGGATCTGCAGGCCTGGTGCTGGCCAGCCGCGATGCGCCTGGCATCTATGCCAACGAAAACCGCGCCCAAGCCGACCGTCAGGCCAACATGCGGATGCAAGCCATTGAAGCCCACAACCAGATCTTCACGGGGGCCGGCACGGTGCGCAGTTTCGCTCCCGGTACGACCTTCAAGCTGAATGGTCATCCCGAGCATGACGGCAGAGAGGACGATCGCTTCGTCTTGATGAGAGTCGTCCACCAGGCTCACAACAATCTTCGCGCCGATCTCAAGGCAGACGTGATGAAGCTCTTGGGCCAAGCTGTGCTGCCTGAAGAAGAACACCACAGCAGCCTCCTGGATGCTGCGCTGATGCCTGGCAACGGCGAGGTGCGCCCGGTGTATCGCAATCGTTTCGAAGCCATCCCATACAACATTCCTTATCGCCCTTTGCTCACCACCCCTGACGGCCAGGCCCTGTATGCCAAACCTACAGTCATTGGTCAGCAGACGGCCGTCGTGGTCGGTATCCGAGGACAAGCGGTGCACACCGATCGCGACCACCGCGTGCGAGTACAGTTTCATTGGCAGCGTGGCGAGCGCAGCCACAGCAGTCTGAGTTCGCCCTCCCGTGGCGGCCACAGTGGCGCACCTGCCAATGAAGCCTCTGGCACCTGGGTGCGGGTAGTGGCAGGACTGGCACCGACGGCGGGTGCAAACTGGGGCGGGCACGCGTTACCCCGCGTCGGCCAGGAGGTGCTGATCGATTTCATCGAGGGCGACATTGATCGTCCCGTCGTGATCGGCACACTCTATAACGGCCGAGGCCAGGACAACGCTCAAGGCAACCGGGCTGTTCAAGGTGCCGGTGCCGCCACCGGCAACGCCCCGCCCTGGTTCGCCGGAAGCAGTGGTCCCCACGGCCACGCAGCGGTTCTCTCGGGCATCAAGACCCAGGCCATGGGGACGAGTCAAAGCGGCACTGGCGGCTACCAGCAACTGGTGTTCGACGACACGCCTGGCCAGTCGCGCGCATCGCTGCAACAGCACACCGATGCCCACGATGGTGCCAGCGAACTCAATCTGGGTGCCTTGCGCCAGCAGACCGACAATCGACGCCTGGTGCCTACCGGAGAAGGCTTCGAACTGAAGACCCGGCAAAGCGCGGCAGTACGTGCAGGACAAGGTTTGCTGATCTCGACCGAAAACAGCATGGGGGAGCAACTCGACTTGCGCGGCGGAGTGAAGCAGCTGGTTGACAGTGCGGAGAAGCAGCGACAACTGGCTGAGACGGCGCAAAAACACCATGCCCGATTCGAGGGCGAAGGTGAGGCAGGCAAGCTGCCAGCAGTCGAAGCGCTGACCGATGCAATCAAGGTGCTCACAGCAACGGCGACCAGGTCTGCACCTGGCGCAGCGGAAGACAGCAGCAACGTGCCCGCCTTCAGTGCGCCGCAATTGCAGTTCTCGAGCGCGGCCGATATTGCGGCAGCCACACCGGCCAGTGCCATCCTCGCTGCTGGAACAAGCAGCAGCATCACAGCTGGCCAGGATATCAATCAGATCGCCCAAGGCAACTTGCACTATCTCATCCAGTCCGGCATCAGCCTGTTCACGCACGGCCTGAGCGGCCGCAACAGCAAGCCGCTGCAGGATAGCGGCATCGCCTTGCACGCGGCATCGGGCAAGGTGAGTGTTCAGAGCCAGTCGAAAAATATCTCACTGACATCGGCCACGCAGTTGACTGTAGCCAGTGTGGAAAAGCATGTGCAGATCACGGGAAAGCAACATGTACAGCTCGCTGCGCAGGGAGCGTGGTTGAAACTCTCCGGAGGCAATATCGAAATACATGGGCCGGGGTCAATGGAGTTCAAGGCTGGTGCGAAGACCTTGACGGGGCCGCAGAGCGCAAAGGCAGAAGCAAGCCTGCCGAAGCCAGGCCCCTTGAGCGAATGCGAATACAAGAGCGGAGTCTGAACAAGCAGGCATCGCGGAGCATTGAGACAGTCACCAATATGAACAACCCATCCCTGAACGAAGAGATTCGCGCCGCCTTGTTTCAGCTGCGCGAAGCGCACCCGCATTGTCACATCCATGTGCTGCTGGACGGAAATCATCCTTGTTTCGAAGGTGATCCCCTGCACTTGCATCAGCTCGCAAAAAGAGAGATCCCGGCCAATCCAATCATTGTGCCTCGTGCCGACTATTTGCATGACCCTTCGATTTGTCCGGCGCTGGTGACGCTTCACTCACCAGGCGATCGCGGCTACCCGGACGATGAGTTATTCGATCTTGCCATCGCGCACGCGTGGCGGCGCCGGGCCAGTATCAACGGCAGTTATGTAGCGGGTTGGCTGGTATCGGAGAAACCCGCGAAAGAGGTTGCCGCGCATATTGCGGAATCGTGTGAGTTATTTGACTTGCTCAACGGACGCAGGCGCTTTTTGCCCCTGTTTGAACCGCACCGACTTTCGCTGCTCGCCAATACGGACAGGAAAAGCTTTTTACATCGTTGGCTGGGACCAATCAGTCATTGGTTATGGCTGGATCTGAACGGTCAGTTGAACAATCTCGCCGCACATGATCTCAACAGGGACGGCACTTCTCCTGGTGAACAACTGGAACAACGTGACTGGATGATGCAGCACCGCGTGGCCGATGCGCGGCTGGTCGCCATGGCGATGCAGGAGGCGCAACACAGATTGCCGTCCAATCCCGAGATTGCCATCGATGCGTCATTGAAGCGCGCTAAAGCACGAGGGCTGCAGCGTACAGAAGATCTCATCTTCACCGCACTCAACGATTTTTCATTGTCCGCCGGCTGGGCTGACCATCTGGCGGCGCAATGGGCGATCGAACAGGCTCTCGTCGGAGAAAGAAGTTTGAGCAAGGTGATGACAACCCTTCCCGACGAAATCCTGAATGAAATCGCCAAAAATCGCCCGGCAGACTAAAGAAAAAATATCGAGGACTGAATCTTTCAGCGTGGAGAAAATTGAACATGGCAGGCTTCCCCAGACAAACTACTACCAGCGGTGACCTAGTAAAGAAAAATGCCGACGTCGCACAAAAATGTGCGCTGGGTTCCGATGGGAAATGCGGCTTCTGCCAGCGCACAGGCTATCCCATCCTGCCGCTACGCTATGCGATCAAGCCATCATTCGTTGGCAATGCAAGTGCGAGATTGGAGACTCTTGCACAAATGGAGAAATTTTCCGCACAGCCTCTGAAAGCAAATCGATATACCTTGCGCGTACTCCGCAAAGGTTACTTGCACGTCTATCTGGGCGTTAC
>NZ_DBIC01000160.1:0-25071 GCF_002296545.1 Herbaspirillum sp. UBA812
CTCTTCGGCCAGCGGCTTCAATTGATGGCGGGACAGGCGGCGCAGGGCGGCCGGGTCGTTGATGGTATTGAGGAGCATCTGTTCTTACCGTGTTGGGGTCTGAAGGCCGCGCCTGGCACATGCCGCGCGGTCCGTCTTCATGCCGGGTTACGTCGCTTAAGTCTTTCTCTGCACGATCAGGTCGGCCAGCTCGCGCAGGCGGCGCGCCTTCTCGCCGAAGGGTGCCAGCGCCGCGTGGGCATTGCCGCGCAGCTTCTCGGCCAGCGCCTGCGATTCGGCCAGGCCCAGGATCGAGACATAGGTCGGCTTGTTGTCCGCCGCATCCTTGCCGGCCGTCTTGCCCAGCGTGGCCGAGTCGGCCGTGGCATCGAGGATGTCGTCGACCACCTGGAAAGCCAGGCCGATGGCCCGCGCATACTCGTCCAGCGCTGCACTCTCGTCGGCGCTGAGCGCCTTGCCGCCCAGCGCGCCCAGCAGCACCGCTGCGCGCAGCAGGGCACCGGTTTTCAGGCGATGCATCTGTTCCAGCTCGGCCAGCGACAGGGTCATGCCCACGCTGGCCAGGTCGATGGCCTGGCCGCCGCACATGCCCACCGAACCGGCCGCCTGGGCCAGCAGGTTCACCATGCGCAACTGGCGTGCCGTCACGCCGGCATCGCTCTTGACCAGCTCGGCCTCCAGCGGTGCCGACAAGGTATCGAAGGCCTGCGCCTGCAGGGCATCGCCGACCAGCAGCGCGGTGGCTTCGTCATACTGCACATGCACCGTGGGCTTGCCACGGCGCAGGGCATCATCATCCATGCAGGGCATGTCGTCATGCACCAGCGAATACACGTGGATCATCTCCACGGCCGCCGCAGCCCGGTCCAGCAGCGCGCGCGGAGTATCGAAGATGTCCCCGGCAGCATAGACCAGCAACGGGCGCACGCGCTTGCCGCCGTCCATGGCGGTATAGCGCATGGCTTCGTGCAGGCGCGCCGGCACCACCGAGGTCGCGGGCAGGAATCGGTCCAGCACGTCTTCCATGCCGCCCTGCACCTGGCGCATCCAGTCGGCAAACGTCAGCGGGGCCTGCGCGCTGGCGGCCGGCATCTGTGCATTCATCAGTCGTCCCCGCCGGCAGCGTCCGCCGCATTGAACGGCTTGAGCATGTCGCCTTCGAGCAGCTTGACCTGGCTGTCCACCTTGTCGAGCTGGCCGGCGCAGAACTTCACCAGTTCAGAGCCGCGTTTGTAGGCAGCCACCGAGGCTTCCAGCGGCAGTTCGCCGGCTTCCATGCGGGCCACGAGCTGCTCCAGCTCTTCCATCGCTTCCTCGAAAGAAGCAGGCAAGGCGGCGCTCGCCGCAGAGGCGGCAGCAGAGGAAGCAGCGGCAGAGGTTCTAGGCATATCGACCCATTCAAAATTCCAACCCGGTATTTTAGAACAAACCGGCGATGCCCAAGTCAATCAAGGGCGTGGAAATGTCAGCGGATTTCGAGCCGAGCTTGTAAATTCGGCCAATTTACTGGCATTTTGGCCACAAAACCCGGCCCCTTATGGGGGTTTTGTGGCATAATCCTCGGTTCTGTCCAAAATTTCCTCTTCATATTATTTGAACATAGGTTTTTGCGGATTTTCTTCCTTAGGTTGGTGCAAATTAATTTGGGGGCGGAAATGTCCGATCTTGCTACTTTTGCCAAATTGGCGCGTTCAAACGCGCAACTTCCAGTCCACGTCTACTTTGACGAACCGCTCCATCAGCGGGAACTGAAACAACTCTTCCAGCAGGGACCTCGTTACGTCGGCCACGAGCTGATGGTGCCCGAAGCTGGCGACTACTCCACGCTGCCCTGGGAAAACGAAGGCCGCATGCTGGTGCGCAATGCGCAAGGAGTTGAACTGCTGTCCAATGTATGTCGTCACCGCCAGGCCAAGATGCTCGATGGCCGTGGCCATGCCACCAACATCGTCTGTCCTCTGCATCGCTGGACCTATGATCTGAAGGGTGAGCTGATCGGCGCGCCGCATTTCGGCGAGACGCCGTGCATGAACCTGTCCAAGACCCCGCTGCAGAGCTGGAATGGCCTGCTGTTCGAGAACAACGGCGTCAACATCGCCGACAAGCTCAAGCACCTGGGCGTGACGCGCGACCTGGATTTCTCCGGCTACCTGTACGACCACACTGAAGTACACGAGTGCGACTACAACTGGAAGACCTTCATCGAGGTCTACCTGGAGGATTACCACGTCGAGCCCTTCCATCCCGGCCTGGGCAACTTCGTGAGCTGCTCCGACCTGAAGTGGGAATTCGGCCGCGACTACAGCGTCCAGACCGTGGGCGTGAACCACGGCCTGATCAAGTCCGGCTCGCCGACCTATGCCAAGTGGCAGGAAAAGCTGCTGCAGTTCTCCAACGGCAAACCGCCCAAATACGGTGCCATCTGGCTCACGCTCTACCCCAACATCATGGTGGAGTGGTATCCGCACGTGCTGGTGGTGTCCACGCTCTGGCCGACCGGTCCGCAGAAGACCACCAACGTGGTGGAGTTCTACTATCCGGAAGAGATCGCCCTGTTCGAACGAGAACTGGTGGAAGCCGAACGCGCCGCCTACATGGAAACCTGCGTCGAGGATGACGAGATCGCCCTGCGCATGGATGCCGGCCGTCGTATACTGATGAATCGCGGCACCAGCGAAGTCGGTCCCTACCAGTCGCCCATGGAAGACGGCATGCAGCACTTCCACGAGTGGTATCGCCAGCAGCTGGACGTGCCGCAAGGAACCAGCACACCATAACCAGGCCAACAGGCCGCGCAGGGGGAAAGCAGATGCAGGCAATGCGGCAAGCTCACGACGGACGTAGTCTGCGCCGTCATTGTCGCCCGCCCTCCCGCATCCGCCCCTCCCGCTCCAGCTGCAAGACGGCAGCCCCGGTTCACGCCGGGGCTGCCGTTTTATTTGGTGCTCGTGACACGTGCGCCTTCCCCACTCTCCCCTCCCACTACTGAACCGCCGCCATGCAATCGCTCTGGATGCTCGTCGCCTCATTCCTCTTTGCCGTCATGGGCGTGTGCGTCAAGCTCGCCAGCCAGTACTACACGACCTCCGAGATCGTGCTCTGCCGCGGCGTGATCGGCGTGCTCTTCATCCTCTGCCTGATCCGCCTGCGCGGGGGTACGCTGCGCACGCCTTTCCCGCGCGATCACTTCATTCGCGGCGGTGTGGGCGTGGTCTCGCTGTGGATGTGGTTCTATTCCTTCAGCCTGCTGCCGATCGCCACGGCCACCACGCTGAACTACATGTCCTCGATTTGGATTGCGGTGATGCTGTTCGTGGCCGGCTGGTGGCAGGGCCACAAGAAATTCGAATGGGGCCTGGCCGGCACGGTGGCGCTGAGTTTCCTCGGGGTAGCGCTGCTGATGCGCCCATCGCTCAATGCCGAGCAGTTGCTGGGCGGTGCGATCTCGCTGGCCTCGGGTGTGCTGTCGGCGCTGGTCTACCTGCAGGTGCGCAAGCTGGGGTTGCTGGGGGAACCGGAGTACCGCGTGGTGTTCTACTTTTCTGCCACGGGCGTATTGGCCGGGCTGGTCGGCAGCGTGGTGACGGGCCGTGTGCCGCTGTGGCACAGCCATTCCTGGATCGGTGCGCTGCTGGTGCTCATGATAGGCTTGACGGCCACCACCGCGCAGATCGCCATGACGCGCGCCTACCGGCTCGGCAATACCCTGGTGACGGCCAACCTGCAATACACGGGCATCGTCTTTTCCAGCCTCTTCGGCGTGCTGATCTGGGATGATGCGCCGGGCTGGATCGGCTGGCTGGGCATGGCGATCATCCTGGCCAGCGGCATGCTGGCGACGTATCGCAACCAGCGCAAGAGCCAGGCCGTGGCCAAGAACGTACCCAAGGTGGACCCGATCGCCACCGAAGTCTGAATCCATGAATCCCTGAATCCTGCCCGCTTGCAGGGCTTATGAACAAAAGGAGAGCCGCATGACCTACCAGACCCTCATCAGCGCCAGCGAATTGAAATCGCGCGCGCAGTATCTGAACATTGTGGTCGTGGACTGCCGTCACGACCTGACCAACCCCGCCTACGGCCGTGAAGCCTATGCCGCCGGCCATCTTCCGCAGGCCCGCTTCGCCCATCTGGATGAACTGCTCTCCGGTCCCAAGACCGATGCCGCCGGGCGCTTCCAGGGCCGCCATCCGCTGCCGGACCGCCAGCAGTTCGTGCAGGCCATGCGCGACCTGGGCATCAACAATGACACGCAAGTGGTCGCGTATGACGCTCACGGCGGCATGTATGCCGCGCGCCTGTGGTGGCTGCTGCGCTGGATCGGCCACAGCGACGTGGCCGTGCTCGATGGCGGCATGGCAGCCTGGCAGGCGCTGGGTGAAACGCTGACCAGCGAGACGCCGGCACCGGCTGCGCCGGGCAACATCCAGGATCTGTCCTCGCTGGTGAAGACCGTGGATGCGCAAGCCCTGCTCGACAATCTCAAGAGCCAAACCCTGCAAGTCGTCGACGCGCGCGCACCGGATCGCTTCCGTGGCGAGAACGAAACCATCGATGCAGTGGGTGGACACATTCCGGGCGCGAAGAACCGCTTCTTCAAGGACAACCTGCAGGCTGATGGCCACTTCAAGAGTGCCACGCAATTGCGCGAGGAATGGCTGTCGGTAGTGGGTGATCCGCAGGCTGCGGTCATGCAATGCGGCTCGGGCGTGACCGCCTGCCACAACCTGCTGGCGCTGGAAGTGGCGGGCTTGCCGGGCGCGCATCTGTATCCGGGTTCCTGGAGCGAATGGAGTTCCGATCCGCAGCGTCCGGTAGCCACCGGCAACTGATCCTTGCAGGGAGGCGTGCGGCACCCTATGGCAGGTCGGGTGCCACGCTACCTGTCATTCCCGTGATCCCCGCCTCCTGCAGGCGGGCCACGAAAGCTTCCACGAACTGCTGCACCATGGCCGGCGCATCGCGTCGGCGCAGCAGGGCCACCTCCGAATGGAAATCGGCATCCTTGAGCGCGGGAAAACTGACGCCCGCCGAGAGTGAAATGCTGGCCATGCTCTGCGGCACGACAGCGATGCCGAAGCCCGCATTGACCAGGCTCAGCAAGGAATTCTTGCGCGAGGTGGCGCGCGCCACTCGCGGATAGAAACCGTGCGCAATGCAGCGCTCGGCTACCAGATAACTCAGTCCGCCGCGATCGCGGTGGGGCACTGTCACGAAGAATTCATCCCGCAATTCCGCAATCTCCACTTCGCTGCGCGCGGCCAGTCGATGGGTGGCGGGTACGGCCGCTACCAGACGCTCGCGGTAGAGCACGGTGCTCTCCAGATTCGGATGCGCGCGCAGGATGGGCAAACGCGCCAGGCCGATATCGGCACTGCCTTCGACGATCTCGCGGGCCTGGTATTCGGAGGGAGCCTGCGAGATTTCCAGCGAGATGCCGGGGAAATCCTTCAACGCAGCATTGAGGGTCGGACCCAGCGGTGCCGATAGCGGCACCGAGCTGGAGTGCAGCAGGCGCAAGGCCCCGTGTTCGCCCTTGCCGATGGTGCGAGCCTGCGCTACGGCGCGGTCCAGGTCGAGCAGGATGCGGCGGCTGCGTTCATAGAAATCCTGGCCCGCCTGGGTCAGCTCGAAGGCCTTGGCCTCGCGCTTGATGAGCAGCACATCGAGGTCTGCTTCCAGCTCCTTGATCTGGCGGCTCAACGCTGATTGCGCGATGAAGAGGCGCTCGGACGCGCGGGTATAGCCGCGTGCCTCGACGATCTCGACGAAGTAGCGCAACTGCCGGATGGAAATCATGCTGTTCTCCCCTGCCCGGTTTTGGCGGCGCATCCATCTCGTTTCGAGATGGCGGGCCGGCTGATTTGATATTGGCGTACCGCGCGCGGCACCCCTACAGTGAAGCCATCCGCAACCCCGCCTTGAGGCGATGAAAGGATGGATCGTGCTCCAGGATCTCTTGTTGTTCTTCGGCCTGCTGGGCCTGGTCTGCAGCGTGGGCATGCGCTGGATAGTGCGCCGGCAACGCGACACCTCCGCGCGGCCGGATGCCCTCAGTGAACGTGCGCCTGATGCGTCAGTGCCAGCACGATCAGCACGCCCGCTGCAATCAGGATCACCTGCGGGATCGTCTCGCGCAGCGTGGCGCGGCGCTGCATCTGCGGCATCAAATCGGAAACGGCGATGTAGATGAAGCCCGAAGAGGCAAACACCAGCACGAAGGGAATCCACTCCATGCCGCGTTCCAGCATGAAGTAGCCCAGCACGCCGCCGGCCACCGCCATCAGGCTGCAGATGAGGTTGTAGACGTAGGCGCGGGTGCGCGAAAACCCGGCATTGAGCAGCACGATGAAGTCACCGATTTCCTGCGGGATCTCATGCGCGATGATGGCCAGTCCGGTGACCAGTCCCAGGTGCGGATCCGCCAGGAAAGCCGCCGCAATCAGGATGCCATCGGTGAAATTGTGCAGGCCGTCGCCGACCAGGATCATCCAGCCGGCCTTGCCGGCTTCCTTCTTGTCGTGACCGTGGTGATGGCCGTGGCCATCGTCTTCGTGGTGGTGTGAGTGGCGCAGGATGGCCGTCTTCTCCAGCAGGAAGAACACCAGCAGGCCACCCAGCAGCACCGCGAAGAGCGTATGCGGTTCGGCTTGCGATTCAAAGGCTTCCGGCAGCGCATGCAACAGCGAGGTCGACAGCATGATGCCCACCGACAGGCTGACCATGCGCTCGACCACCTTCGACAGCAGCGCGAAGGAGAACACCGCCGCAGCGGTAATGCTGACCACGCCGGCCAGGGTGGTGGCCAGCAGGATGGAGACGAGTGTGGAGTCGATGACG
This sequence comes from Herbaspirillum sp. UBA812, assembly GCF_002296545.1. NCBI lineage: Bacteria > Pseudomonadati > Pseudomonadota > Betaproteobacteria > Burkholderiales > Oxalobacteraceae > Herbaspirillum > Herbaspirillum sp. UBA812. The sequence goes on from NZ_DBIC01000160.1 coordinate 6,841, forward strand.
GACCTCGGGCGAAAGACGATGCAGGGGCAAACGGCAGGCGTGCCAGCCGCGCAGCCAAAGCCCGCTATTGTACGCCCGCCGCCCGGCCGCTGCCATCGACGCGGCGCGAGCCGGCCAGCAGCAGCGGATTGATGATGAGCACGATCTGCCCGTCCCCCAGTACGGTGGCCCCGACCATGCCGGCCAAGGTCGCCACCTGCGGCCCGACCGGCTTGACCACCACTTCGCGGTTGCCGCTGACGTGGTCGGCCATGATGACCATCAGTTCATCGCCATTCTTGATGAGCAAAGCAAAGGCCGAACCGGCTTCGTTCGTGCCCGGCAGCGGCACTGGCGGCGGCTCGTCCAGCAGGACGTGCAGCGGATGCAGCAGCAGTTCCCGGCCATGGACCTCCAGCGTGCGCCGCGCCAGGGCCTGGCGCGCCTGGTCGCTGCGCAACTGGATGACGCTGTCGATGAGGGTGGAAGGAATGGCGTACTGCTGCTGCCCGTGATGCAGCAGGCAGACCTGCTGCACCGCCAGCGAGAGCGGCAGGTAGAGCGTGAAGAGTACACCCTGTCCGGGCCGCGAATGCACCGTCATGCGCCCGCCCAGTGCAGCCACTTCGGCGCGCACCACATCCATGCCGATGCCGCGTCCGGCCAGGGCAGAGACTTGCGATTGCGTACTGAAGCCGGGTTCGAAGATCAGCTCGGCCAGGCGCGTTTCGCTCCACTGTTCCACGCCCGGCAATCCGCGTTGCATCGCCTTGTGGCGAATCGCGGCGAGGTCCAGCCCGCGGCCGTCGTCGCTGACGCGGATGACGGCTTCGTTGCCCTCATGCCCCGCCTGGATGCGCAGGCAGCCATTGGGCGGCTTGGCGGCCGCGCGGCGCACCGGCGATTCTTCGATGCCATGCACGGCGGCATTGCGCAAGAGGTGTTCCAGCGGGCCCATGAGGCGTTCCAGGATGGCGCGGTCGATTTGCAGCCGGCAGTCCGACAGGTCCAGTACCAGTGGCTTGCCGGTTTCGGCCGCGACCTGGCGCACCAGGTGCTGCATGCGCGGCTCCATGCTGTTGAACTTGACCATGCGCGCATGCATCAGCTCCTGCTGCAGCTCGCGCGTGGTGCGGCCTTGCTGGCGTAGTCCCTCGCGGGTTCTCACCACCCGTTGCAGCAGCCGCTTCTGGCGCGCCACGGCCGCACCCAGGGCGGCTTCCATGGCCTTGGCCAGTTCGGTCAGGCCGGTCGCGGCCTCGTCCCGGGGCTGCGGGCTGCCCTGCTCCCAACTGCGCTGCCATCGCTGCAGCTGCTGTGCCATGGCGTCCAAATCTTCACCCAAGAGGCGCGCGTCGCCCTGCAGGGCCCCGATTTCGTTGTCCAGCTGGGCACGGCTGATGGAAACTTCACCTACCTGATTCAGCAGCTTGTCCAGCACGGTGGTACGGATACGGACCAAGGGCGCGGTCAGCCGTCCCTCTGCCGCTGCGGTGCCGGGCAAGGCGGAAGGGGCGGCCTGTGTGCCGACTGCCGACAACGTGGCCATGCCTTGTTCCAGCGTACTGAAATGCTCCACGGCCTGGTCATACAAGGCCAGCAGCGCCGCCACGCTCCGGGGGGCCGGGCTGCCCTCGCCGAGACGCTGCAGGGCTCCTTCCATGTCGTGCAGGCAGCGGCTCAGGTGCAAGGCCCCCACCATGCGCGCACTGCCCTTGAGCGTATGCAGCGGGCGCGCCAGTTCGGACAGCAGACTGGCATCGACCGCACCAGGCTGCCCGCCCTCCGACAGCACCAGCAAGGTCTCGCCGATACCGGCGATGAGCTCTTGTGCTTCTTCCAGAAAGACCGGCAGCAGGAGTGGATCGATCAGCTCCGGTGCCTGCGGTTCGCTGGCCGGGGCAAGCGGGCCTTCCAGCTGGCTGGCCAGGGAATGGATACCGGCTTCCAGCAGACTGCGGGTACCCGCGTGCGAGATGCCATCACTGCCCTGCTGCTGCAAGGTCTCCAGCAGTGCCGAGGCGGAGGAGGCAAAGGCAGCGGCACCGCTGGCACCGGCGTAGTCACGCAGCGCCGCCAGCGTACGCAGGGCCAGTGCCGGCAGGCCGGGGCGCGCTTGCTGCTGGTCGAGGCGGGCACACCAGGCGGCGCTTTGCTGGCGCACGATGGCCAGCAGCGGACGCAGGGTCTCGCGCAGACGCTCATCGCCCGCGCCGGACCGGATGCCGGATCCGGCCTGAGTCTGGACTGCTGCGTTGTCGGTACCGAGGATCATGGAAGCAGCACCGGCTCAGGAAACTTTGACGCGGATCCGCGAGACCGAGCTTTCCAGCTGGCGCGCCGCATCCCACAGTTCTTCATAGAGCGTGGCGACCTGTTCGCGGCTCTGCTCGATGATGTCGTTCTCGCTCAGGATGCCCTGGATCTGCTGGGCCACGCCATTGGCCGAGACCGCCTGTTCGCGGGTCGATACCGCCATGCCCTGGATCAGGTCGGCCAGGCGCTTGGAGACGCTGCGGATATCGGCCAGGGCGCTGCCGGCCGCGTCCGACAGCACGGCACCATCGGTGACGCCATTGGTGGATTTTTCCATGGCCACCACCACGTCGCGGGTATCGGCCTGGATCATGCGCACCAGCGCGCCGATCTCGCGCGTGGCGGCGCTGGAGCGCTCGGCCAGGTGCTGCACCTCCTCGGCCACCACCGAGAAGCCGCGCCCGGCCTCGCCCGCCGACGCCGCCTGGATGGCGGCATTGAGGGCCAGCACATTGGTGCGCTCAGTGATATCCGAAATCAGGTCGGTGATCTCGCCGATCATCTGCGAGGACGCCCCCAAGCGCTTGATGCGCTCGGAGGTCTCGCGGATCTGCTCGCCGATGCCATCCATGGCCTTGACTGCATCTTCCACGGCACGCGCGCCGCGCTCGGCCACCACCACGGCGTGGCGGGCCACATCAGCGGATTCATCGGCCGACACCGAGATGCCGGTGATCTGGTTGGACATTTCCAGCATGGCCTGGGCGATGCGCTGGATGCGCCGGGCCTGCGCACGGGCAGCGGCCCCCAGCTCGGTGGTGGTGCCGCGCACGTGTTCGGAACTCCAGGCCACCTTGGCGGCCATCTGCGTGACCTGTTCGACCAGCCCGCGCAGGGCTTCCACGGTGTAGTTCACGGAATCGGCGATGGCGCCGGTGACGTCGTCCGAGACCGTGGTGTGCACCGTCAGATCGCCATCGGCCACGCGCTGCAGCTCGGTCATCAGGCGCAGCACGGCAGCCTGGGTCAGGTGATTGGCGCGCATGGCCTTTTCTTCTTCCTGCTGGGCCAGCTGGCGCTGCAGTTCCGCTTCCTGGCGGCGGGCTTCGGCGGCGGCGGCATTGTTGCGGCTGCTCTGCAATTGCACCAGGGCGATGCCGATGGCACTGAGCAGGGCCATTGCCATGGCGCACAGCACGGCCCAGAAGGTCCAGGAGCGCGCCTTCAGGGCGACTCGGTAGGCCTCCTGCAATTCGGTGAGGTGGCGTTTCAAGGTTTCGTTTTCCATGAACACCAGTTGCTCGGAGCGCTTGGCCGCGATGAAATTCTGCAGGTTGCCGAGGATGCCGGCGATCTGCGGCTGGTACTCGCCAAAGACCCGCGTGAGTTCCTGCAGCTTGCTGCGCAGGTCAGCATCGGTGGCGGCGCGCAGGCGCAGCATCTCATTGCCTTCCAGCAGGCTCTTCAACAGGTCGCCAAAAGCGGTGATGTCCTTGCCGAGCATGAAGGCAGTTTCCGCATTGACGCCGTCGGAGGTGAGGAACTCATTGGAGCTGCGGCCCAGGCGCAGGGTCAGCATCACCAGCTGGCTGGCGGCGGCCATCTCGCGCGTGGTGGGTCGGCCCTGCGACTGCAGCATGGCGATCTGCTCGCTCAGGTCCAGCATCACGGGCAGCAGCTGGTTGAGGCGCTTGAGCGTGGTACCGAAGCCGGTCAATTCCTTTTCCATGCCGAGGATGGTCTCGGCGGCCAGATCGGTACGACGCCACATGCGGGCCACGTTGTCCAGCGCCGGCTTGAGCGCCGGATCGGGCAGGCCGATGTTCTGCCCTTGATACGGACCGCCGCTGCTCAGCAGCAGCAGGCCGCGATTGAATTCGAGCCGGCTTTGCGCCAACTGCACGAAGGCCTGGGGATTGCCCTGGATGGCATTGGGCACGGCCTTGCCAATGCGCTGGGAATGCATCACGAGATCCGAGGCCAGGTTGGTCTGCAGGGTCGCCAGCAGGTACAGGCGCGCGCCCAGCCACATGAACAGGCACAGGGCCGCCAGCGACAGCGCCAGCACGCCCAGCAGCACCCGGGTCTGGGTACGCAGGGAATAACGATGCAGCCAGGGCAGGCGCAGGCCAGTGCCGCCCTGCCCGGCCGACCGGCCTGGATCGTCTCCGGCCACGGCAGCGCTCCCGGTGCCGGACCCAGGGGCGGCCGGGAGCTTCTTTTTCGACAGATACGGCAAGGTCGGTTCCATGGCCGGCGTTCCTATTCCCTCTTTACAGATCTCGCAGATCTTCTGGATTTCTCAGGTTTTTCTGATTTTCAGGCCTGCAGCTGCAGTGGCTTGCAGAGGCCGCCTCGGCGTCGCTTGCGACACGGCTGCTAGCGGCCGATCTGCAGAAAACGGCTGTCCTGGCTCAGCAGCGACAGGTCCAGTTCATCCCATTGCTGACCACCGCTGTCTTTATAACGTCCGGCAAGGCCCAGCAAGGGAATTTCCGCATCGTAATTTTTCGATATTTGTGTCATTTCTGTGATGTCACGCAGGCCCAATACCCTTGACACCAGCAAGCCGCATTGCGGTGCCAGACCGTGAGCCAGCAGCAGGACGTGGCTGCTGCGGCCGATTTCCTGGGGGACGGCACCGGCCAGGCCCATGAGATCGGCCAGGCCGATCAGGCTGCCGCGGATGTTGAGCAGGCCGCGAAACCAGTCGCGGGTGGCGGGTACGGGGGTGACGGCGAGGCCGGACAGCGGAACGATCTCGCCAGCCTGGGCCAGCGGGACCAGATAGCAGTGCTCGCCCATGGCGACCGCCAGGCGGCGCGAGCGCATGCTTTCGTTGTCGGAGGCGGCCATGCGGGCCAGCAAGGAGGTCTGGAATTGCTCCAGCCCCTCTCGCTCCGGCAGGCCGGGAAAGCTGCGGGCGGCCGGCGCGTTGATGACGAAATCCTTGGTGTGTGGCATACCAGCCCTCATGAAACGGTTAAGAAAGGCCATGCCGCCGCACGCTTGCGCGTACGCCGAAGCGGGCCAGCGGCGCGATGGCGGGGCTGGGCTCAATGGACAAGACCGTCGGGGGAGATGCCGTACAGGGGCCGGGCGGACGTCTGTGCGTCCTGTTATCCGGTCATGCGGGCAAAGCTGGTACTGGAAGAGATTTTACCCAGAAAAGTTCGCTGCTTTTCCGCCCGGCAAAGACATGGCACCAGCAGGCAGAAAAAAATGATGGGAAAACGCGACGAAAACCGTGACAAAGCGAGAGTTTGATGTAGATCAAATCCCGCAAGACAGGAAAACAGGAGGGTGAACGGCAACTCCCGGCCAAGGAAGCGCCGCCAGCGTGCCGCCGGGCACATGGCGGCGGGACGCAATGCCGAAGCCGTCGGCGGCGGTGCAGGCGATCAGGAGGCGATCAGATGGCGACCATCTCGAAATCTTCCTTGCGGGCGCCGCATTCCGGGCAGGTCCAGTTGATGGGCACGTCGTCCCAGCGGGTGCCCGGGGCGATGCCTTCTTCGGGCAGGCCTGCTTCTTCGTCGTAGATCCAACCACAGATCAGGCACATCCAGGTTTTGAATTCGGTTTGGCTGCTATTCGTCACGGCTGACTATCCCTAAAATCAATCAAGTAAAATGCTAAGTCAGCTATCTTAATCTACTCGACGTGCAAAACCAAACTCCTCCCCTCATCCTCAGCTTCGGCGCAGCCGATCCGGTAGGCGCCACGGGCGTCCAGGCCGATCTCGCCACTTTCGCCGCCATGGGCTGCCACGGTTTGTCGGTGGTGACGGCTTTGCTCATCGGCGACACCGCCCGCGTCGAAGACGTGCAGGTGGTCGACGTCGACTGGGTCGCCGACCAGGCCCGCGTGATCCTGGAAGACATGGCAGTAGCCGCCTTCAAGGTCGGTGCACTGGGCAGCATCGAGAACATCTCGGTGATTGCCGAGATCGTCTCCGACTATCCCGACGTGCCGCTGATCCTGGATCCCTTCATCAGCGCCCTGGCCAACCAGGAAGACGAGGATGATCGCCTGATTGCCATTCGCGAACTGCTGATCCCGCAAGCCACGGTGCTGATCTGCTCAGCCGGCGAACTGACCCGCCTGGCCGAAACCTGGCGCGAACCCGTGCCGGGCGATGCGCTGGAGCTCGATGCCATGCGCATCATCGAGATGGGCTGCGAATACCTGCTGGTGACCAATACCCAGACCGACCTGCAGGAAGTGGCCAATTCGCTCTTCGACGAATCCGGCCTGGTGCGCCAGGATGCCTGGCCGCGCCTGCCGGGTTCCTTCGTCGGTGCCGGCAGCACGCTCTCGGCAGCCATGGCAGCGATGCTGGCCAATGACCTGGAAGTGCCGCTGGCGGCATCCGAAGCGCAGGAGTTCACGCTGGCCGCGCTGGCCAATGCGCAGCGCATCGGCATGGGCAAGCTGCTGCCCGACCGCTATTTCTGGGCGCGCGAATCGGAAGACCCCGCCGATCTGGACGCGCCGCCTTCCATCAACTGATTCACTGCATCCGGACGGTATCGTCCGCACACACATGACCAAGACCAATGCATCCCTGTTCGCCCGCGCCCAGCAAAGCACGCCGGGCGGCGTCAATTCCCCGGTACGCGCCTTCCGTTCGGTAGGCGGCACCCCGCGCTTCATCGAACGCGCCGAAGGCCCCTGGTTCTGGGATGCCGAAGGCAAGCGCTACATCGACTACATCGGCTCCTGGGGCCCCGCCATCGTCGGCCACGCCCATCCGGAAGTGGTCAAGGCGGTGCAGCAGGCAGCTGCGCGCGGCCTGTCCTTCGGTGCACCGACCGAGGCCGAAATCGAGATGGCCGAAGAAATCATCAAGCTGGTGCCCTCCATCGAGCAGATCCGCCTGGTCTCCTCCGGTACCGAAGCGACCATGAGCGCGCTGCGCCTGGCCCGTGGCGCCACCGGCCGCGACAAGATCATCAAGTTCGAAGGCTGCTACCACGGCCACGCCGACTCCCTGCTGGTGAAGGCTGGCAGCGGCTTGCTGACCTTCGGCAATCCGACCTCGGCCGGGGTCCCTGAAGACTTCGCCAAGCACACCCTGGTGCTGGACTATAACAACGCCGCCCAGCTGGAAGAGGCCTTCAAGAATGCTGGCAACGAGATCGCCTGCGTGATCGTGGAACCGGTAGCGGGCAACATGAACCTGGTGCGTGCTTCGGATGAATTCCTGCGCACCATGCGCCGCCTGTGTACCGAATACGGCGCCATCCTGATCTTCGATGAAGTGATGTCGGGCTTCCGCGTGGCACGTGGCGGCGCCCAGGAATTGAACGGTATCGTTCCCGACCTGACGGCGCTGGGCAAGGTGATCGGCGGTGGCCTGCCGGTGGCCGCTTTTGGTGGCCGCGCCGAGGTGATGAAGCATCTGGCACCGCTGGGTGGCGTCTACCAGGCCGGCACCCTCTCGGGCAATCCGGTGACCGTGGCGGCCGGCATGGCGACCTTGAAGATCATCCAGCAGCCGGACTTCTACACCCATCTGACGGCCCAGACCCGCAAGCTGGCCGATGGCCTCGCCGCTGCCGCCAAGGCAGCCGGCGTGAACTTCGCAGCCGATGCCATCGGCGGCATGTTCGGCCTCTACTTCGATGCCAAGGTGCCCACCAGCTATGCCGAGGTGATGCAGGGCGACAAGGAACGCTTCAACCGCTTCTTCCACAAGATGCTGGATGCAGGCGTGTACTTCGCGCCATCGGCCTTCGAAGCCGGCTTTGTCTCGGCCCAGCACAGCGATGCCGTCATCGAGGAAACCATCGCCGCTGCGGCCAAGGCCTTCACCGAACTGGGCTGACGCTGGTGCGGGCATTTCCGGTGGCGCCTGGCCGTTCCCGGAAACGCCCGCTGCACGGTGGGTCCAGGGCGATATGAAGGTTCTGGACATGAAAAAAGGACGCCGAGGCGTCCTTTTTCTTCATCTCCCCGCAAAGCCGCGCCAGGCGGGGAGTCTGGCAGCGCTTACACCGAGAACGAGGAGCCGCAACCACAAGTGGTCGTGGCGTTCGGGTTCTTGATGACGAATTGCGCGCCTTCCAGGTCGTCCTTGTAGTCGATCTCGGCGCCCACCAGGTACTGGTAGCTCATCGAGTCGATCAACAGCTGGACGCCGTTCTTGCTCATCGTGGTGTCGTCTTCGTTGACGATTTCATCAAAGGTGAAACCGTACTGGAAACCCGAGCAACCGCCGCCCTGCACGAAGACGCGCAATTTCAGGTCGGGATTGCCTTCTTCCTCGATCAGCTGGGCCACCTTGGCGGCTGCGCTGTCGCTGAAGTTGATCGGGGCGGGCATGTCGGTTTGTTGCAGTTCGGCTACGGCATTCATTTCGGGCTCCTGCTGGGCTTGAGGCGGATCAATACATTAGATCGATAAAGCCATTATAAGCGCTTGCGGATTTTCATGCTTCCGACGATGCAGCCAGCTTCAGCACCGGCGTCTCGACCTGCTGGTCATGGCTGAGCTTGCCGGAGACCAGTGCCCCGCCATGCATCTCCAGCGCCTTGTAGAAGACGTTGCCGGTAATGCGAGCCTTGGGCTGCAGCTCCAGCAGTTCGGTGGAGTGGACATCGCCGACGATCTCGCCGTTGACGATCAGGTGTGCCGCGCGCACCTCGCCGACCACCTTGGCGTGCTCGGAGATGACCAGCACGCTGGGCTGGCCGGTTTCGGCGTTGATGTTGCCGGTAATGGCGCCGTCGATGCGCAGGCCGCCCTTGAAGCCGACGTCGCCCGTGATGCTGGTAGACATGCCGATCAGGCTGTCGATCGTGCTTTTGGTCTTGCGTGTAAACATGGAATCACCTCACAGATCTACCGACTGCTGGGCACGCACCTGGCCGCGGTCGAGAACTCGGACTGCCACCGACTTCACGATGGCACCTTCGGGAATGGTCAGCAGGCCTTCGACCCGCTGGTAATACTTGAATGCGAGCCGATAGCGCGCCTGGTCAGCGGAATTGCCTTCCGGGAAGTTGATGGTAACACCTTTGCCGCCCTGCACCATATTGACACTAAGCTGCAGGTTTCCTGCAAACTGTTGCGTTCCCCCACCACCTTGCATGACCAGCACGCGATAGCGCAGCTGGTTGGGCGCGGCCTGCTCGGCCTTGAAACGCTGGATGGTGATGCCGGGTGCGCCCAGGTTGGTCGGCAGAAGGCTGTCGAAGAAGGCCAGATCTTCCTTCTGGCGGTTGATTTCCGCCTCCATGTTCTTGACCTGGGTCGCCAGCGTGGCTTGCGCCGTCTGGGCAATCTTCAGTTCATTTTGCGACGCGTTGGAGGCAGATTGCAAGCGCTCATTTTCCGCGGTCAGCTTCTTGACCTGTTCGCTCAGCTGCTCGATCTGCTCGCCGGCATCGCCATGCAGACCGGGCAGGTTGTTGCGGCCGAGCTGGTAAGTCCAGACCGCCGCCGCCGCGCCCACAGCCACCACCGCTGTCCACAACAGGATCAGCAGCGGCAGCGGCAGGTGGCGCTTGATGGTCATCTTCGGCGCAGAAATCGTCATGCGCCGACGCCACAAGCGGTACTTCACGGCAGGACCGGGACCTGCTGCAGGCCGCTGGTTTCTTCCAGACCGAACATCAGGTTCATGCACTGCACGGCCTGGCCGGAAGCACCCTTGACCAGGTTGTCCTGGACCACCAGCACCACCACCGTGTCGCCATTGTCCGGACGATGCACGGCCAGGCGCAGCATGTTGGAAGCGCGCGTGGTGCGGGTCTCGGGATGCGAACCGAAGGGCAGCACGTCGACGAAGGGCTCGTCCTTGTAGGCGTCTTCGAACAGGGCCTGCAGGGCGGCGTTGTCGATGTCCTTGGTCAGGCGTGCGTACAGGGTGGAATGCATGCCACGGATCATCGGCACCAGGTGCGGCGTGAACAGCAGGCCGACCTTGTCGCTGGTCAGGTGCGACAGGCGTTCGATGGTTTCGGGCGAGTGGCGATGGCCGGAGACGCCATAAGCCTTGAAGTTGTCGGAAGCTTCCGAGAACAGCAGGCTCAGTTCAGCCTTGCGGCCGGCGCCGGAGACACCGGACTTGCAGTCGGCGATCAGGTGCGAGGCATCGATCACGCCGGCCTTCAGCAGAGGTGCGAAGCCCAGCTGCATGGTGGTCGGATAGCAGCCCGGATTGCCCACCACGCGCGCCTTGCGGATGGCCTCACGGTTCAGTTCGGGCAGGCCGTAGGCGGCTTCCTTGAGCAGGTCCGTGCAGCTGTGCGGCAGCTTGTACCACTTCTCGAAGGCGGCCACATCCTGCATGCGGAAGTCCGCGGCCAGGTCGATCACCTTCACGCCGGCGGCCACCAGTTCCGGGGCCTGGGCCATGGCCACGCCATGGGGGGTGGCGAAGAAGACCACGTCGCAGTCGGTCAGGCGCGCCTTGTCGGGCGAGGAGAAGGCCACATCGACGCGGCCGCGCAGGGAGGGATACATCTCGGATACCGGCATGCCGTCTTCCTTGCGCGAGGTCACCGCCTCCACCCGGGCTTGCGGGTGAGTCGCAAAAATACGCAGCAATTCGACGCCGGTGTAACCGGTTCCGCCAACGATACCTACCTTGATCATGTCTGTTCCTTGCGAGAAAAGGCGAAGAGAAAACGCCGTGGCGGACGAGCGCCGGACGCGCGTGCATGGCACGCTGAAAAGCGGTCAATTTTAGCAGGAGAATATTTCCCGCTGATTTCCGCTCGGACAGTAATTTCCGCAAATAGCCGAAATTATCGTCACACTACGAGACGTTGCGCAAGCAAGCCAAACCTGCAGCGGCAACGCATAAAAGCAAAAAGCCGCCGGCACAGATGCCGACGGCTTTCCGTAATGCAAGAAACGATTAACGCTTCGAGAATTGCTTTGCGCGACGTGCCTTGCGCAGACCAACCTTCTTACGTTCGACTTCACGCGCGTCACGGGTGACGAAGCCTGCGTTCGACAGAGCCGACTTCAGGCCGGCGTCGTAGTCGATCAGGGCGCGGGTGATGCCGTGGCGAACAGCGCCGGCCTGGCCGGATTCGCCGCCACCGTGGACGTTCACCTTGATGTCGAAACGTTCGACGTTGCCGGTCAGTTCCAGCGGCTGACGGATCACCATCAGGCCGGTTTCGCGGGAGAAGTACTCAGCGGCGGGCTTGCCATTGACGATGATGTTGCCCGAACCTGCCTTGATGAAAACACGCGCCACTGCACTCTTGCGACGGCCGGTTCCGTAATTGTAGTTACCGATCATGTCTGTTCCTTAGAGGGCGAGGGGTTTCGGTTGCTGCGCGGCGTGCGGATGGTTGCCATCTGCATAAACCTTCAGCTTCTTGATCATGGCGTAGCCCAGCGGACCCTTGGGCAGCATGCCCTTGACGGCCTTCTCCAGCGCACGGCCGGGGAAACGCTGTTGCATCTTCAGGAAGTTGGTTTCGTAGATGCCGCCCGGATAACCGCTGTGGCGGAAATAGGTCTTCTCAGTGGCCTTGGTGCCGGTCACGCGCAGCTTGCCTGCGTTGACGACGACGATGAAGTCACCGGTATCGACGTGCGGAGTGAATTCGGGTTTGTGCTTGCCGCGCAGTCGGAGTGCCACTTCGCTGGCAACACGTCCGAGGACCAAGTCCGTCGCGTCAATCACGAACCACTCGCGCTGAACCTCATGGGCTTTAGCGGAAAAGGTCTTCATGTTTGACTTTCTCTATCAGTATATAAACGCTCAAATGGCGGTTCCGCTCATGCGGGCCAGCCGGCGGATGCCTGCTGTCCTGGGTACTTCGCTTCGCGGACTCATCCTTTTATCTTCCCGAGCGCATGGGAAAGCCGGCAAGTATAGCCTTTTCAAGGACTTAGCGTCAAAAGGTTTCGGGGGATTGTGGCGCCGATCCGGCGATTTGCCGGGGTTTTATTGCTGGAAGACGGAATTTCGTTGCCGCTGGCACAACTTTGCGCGGGGCCTGGCCAGAAAAAAGACAAAAAAAACCCGGACACTGAGGTTCCGGGTTTAATCCACACCAATGAGGAGGGTGGAGGAGACATCGTTACGTGCTGCAAAAACTTCCGTTGAATTCAATATAGCAAAGCGGTTTGTGCAACGCAATAACGCGAGGCGAATAAATTTGTAACTGTCTGCAAGCAGCGTCACTGCTGGGTTACAAGTTGCCGAAAGCACAGTCGAAATGCGATAGATGAATACTAATTCGACAATTTTTCCGCAGCGCAAAAATCACGGAGCTTCACATGCCCTCCCCTGCACCGGCTGCAGCCACGCGCGTCAAAAGCTACAATACGCAGCTTCATTGAACCGATTGGGACGAGACAGATGGAATGCACAGTACGTTGGACCGGCTTGTCCGGCATGACCTTCACGGCGGAAACCGGTTCGGGCCACCTGCTGACGATGGATGGCGCCCCTGACGGCGGCGGCCGCAACCTGGCGCCGCGTCCGATGGAAGTGGTGCTGGCCGGCACCGGTGGCTGCACCGCCTATGACGTGGTGGTAATCCTGCGCAAGAGCGGCCAGGACGTGCGCGGCTGCGACGTGACCCTGAAGTCCGAGCGCGCCGAGACCGATCCCAAGGTGTTCACCAAAATTCATTTCCACTTCACCGTGCGTGGCCGCAACCTCAAGACCAATGTGGTCGAGCGTGCCATCAAGCTGTCCCACGACAAGTACTGCTCGGCGTCGATCATGCTGGAGAAGACCGCCGAGATCACGCACTCCTTCGAGATCATCGACGACCTCACCGATACGTCCTCTGCGGCCGTCCAGCAGCAGTAAGGTCCGCGGCAGGATGCAGCAAGAAAAAAAGCGGCCGGGGCCGCTTTTTTCATGTCCGGCGATCCGGCCGCCTCCGGATTCAGATCCGGTAAGCCACCGTAGTCATGACCTTGGCCATGGCCTTCATCAGCCCGCGGACCGGAGCCGGCACCTCGGCCGCGCCCAGGTCACGCGCCGCCTGGCCGTGCTCGATTTCATCCAGGCGCATCTGATCGACGATGGCACGGGAGCGGTTGTCCTGGGCCGGCAGCTTGTCCAGGTGGCCCAGCAGGTGGTGCTCGACCTGGCGCTCGGTCTCGGAGACGAAGCCCAGGTTGCGCGCATCACCCAGCCGTGCCGCGATGCTGCCCAGCACATAGGCCCCGCCATACCACAGCGGATTGAGCAGGCTGGTATGCGACCCCAGTTCGCGCAGGCGTTCGGCGGTCCAGGCGAGGTGATCCTCTTCCTCAATGCCGGCGCGCTTGAAGGCCGCTTTGATATCTTCCGTCTGGGCGAAGCGGCCCTGGGCGTCGTAGAGCGCCTGGGCACAGACCTCGCCCACGTTGTTGACCCGCATCAGCCCGGCCGCGTGGCGCTTCTCGGCCTCGTTCATGACACCGTCCGGCAGGCCGCGTCCCGGGTTGGGACGGCTCTCGAACACCACGCCGCTGATCACGCGCAGCGCCTTGTCGAAATCGGTAATCAGTTCATCGACGACTTGCATACAGCTCGCCTTTCTCTCGTTGTGATGGACATCCCGGCCGCGCCGCCTGGGCGTGCCGGCCGGGGACGAAGGAATACGGCTGATCCCTGAAACGGATCAGACCATCTTCCAGTGGATCTGTTCGCCTGCCGACAGCGGCACCACCGTGGCATCGCCCATGGGCAGCTCGGCGGGAATGGCCCAGGTCTCGCGCTGCAAGGTGACGGTGCCGGTATTGCGCGGCAGGTTGTAGAAGTCCGGACCGTTGAAGCTGGCGAAGGCCTCGAACTTGTCCAGCGCACCGGCACTGTCGAAGGCCTGGGCATACAGCTCCAGCGCATGCAGCGCGGTGTAGCAACCGGCGCAGCCACAGGCGTGCTCCTTGGCGCCCTTGGCGTGCGGCGCCGAATCGGTACCGAGGAAGAACTTGTCATTGCCCGAGGTAGCTGCCGCCACCAGCGCCTTGCGATGGGTCTCGCGCTTGAGGACCGGCAGGCAGTAGTAGTGCGGACGGATGCCGCCCTTGAAGATCTCGTTGCGGTTGAACAGCAAATGGTGCGCCGTGATGGTAGCGGCCGTCGGGCCTTCGCCGGCCAGCACGTAGTCGGCCGCTTCCTTGGTGGTGATGTGCTCGAAGACCACCTTCAGTTCCGGCATGGCCTGGCGCAGCGGCTTCATGATGCGGTCGATGAAGACGGCTTCGCGGTCGAACAGGTCGATCTCGGGGTCGGTCACTTCACCATGGACCAGGAAGGGCATGCCCACTTCCTGCAGCACTTCCAGGGTCTTGTAGCACTTCGAGAGATCGGTCACGCCGGCGTCGGAGTTGGTGGTGGCACCGGCCGGATAGAGCTTCACGGCCTTGACGAAGCCGCTTTCCTTGGCGCGGCGGATTTCCTCGGGCGGGGTGTTGTCGGTCAGATAGAGCACCATCAGCGGCTCGAAGGACATGCCTGCGGGCAAGGCGGCCAGGATGCGATCGCGATACGCACCGGCCTGCTCGGTGGTGGTCACCGGCGGCTTCAGGTTGGGCATGACGATGGCGCGTGCGAACTGGCGTGCCGTATGCGGCAGCACGTCCTGCATGGTGGCGCCGTCGCGCAGGTGCAGGTGCCAGTCGTCCGGGCGGGTGATGGTCAGTACGTTGCTCATTGCGGATCTTTCGGTCTTGGAGTGGTGTCGGTCTGAGGATTACGGATCAGGCAAGGCATCCCGGCCGATGCGGGCTGTGGAGAGCCAGCCGCGATGTCTTCAAGGGCGACATTCTACCGTAGCCGTCAAGCACCCCGAAACGCAAGCCCTGACCCGCTTTTGACCTGGCACAAACGACAAGGGCCGCCCCGTTGCCGGGGCAGCCCTTGCAGCGATGCGAATGCGGGCGATCAGTGGGTGATGATCTTGGCCAGGAAGTCGCGTGCGCGTTCCGAACGCGGCGAGGCGAAGAATTCGTCCTTGGCGCAATCTTCCACGACCAGGCCCTTGTCCATGAACACCACACGGTTGGCGACCTTGCGGGCGAAGCCCATTTCGTGGGTCACGACCATCATGGTCATGCCTTCCTGAGCCAGGCCGACCATGACGTCGAGCACTTCATTGATCATTTCCGGATCCAGCGCCGAGGTCGGTTCATCGAACAGCATGGCGATCGGGTCCATCGACAGCGCGCGGGCAATCGCCACACGTTGCTGCTGGCCGCCGGAGAGCTGGCCGGGGAACTTGTCCTTGTGCGCCAGCAGGCCCACGCGGTCCAGGTACTTCAAGCCCTTTTCAGTGGCCTCTTCCTTGGAGCGGCCCAGCACCTTGATCTGGCCGATGGTCAGGTTCTCGCGGATGGAGAGGTGCGGGAACAGTTCGAAGTTCTGGAACACCATGCCGATGCGCGCACGCAGCTTGGACAGGTTGGTCTTGGGGTCGCCGACGGAGACGCCATCGACGGTGATGGTGCCTTTCTGGAACGGCTCCAGGCCGTTGACGGTCTTGATCAGCGTGGACTTGCCGGAACCGGACGGGCCGCACACCACCACCACGTCGCCCTTCTTGACGGAGGTCGAGCAGTCGGTCAGGACCTGGAAGCTGCCGTACCACTTGCTGACATTGTTGAGTTCGATCATTTGATTCTCCTGGATTTCTGAATTCTGGATTCACTGGCCGCCAGCCTGGCGCTGTAGAGCGCGGGCGGCGGCCGTCAAAAACATTTAGCGGATGATGGCGATCTTCTTCTGGAAGCGCTTGACCAGTTGCGACAGGCCAAAGCTCAGCACGAAATACACCACGGCCACGAAGAGATACATTTCCACCAGGCGGCCATCACGCTGCGCGATCTTGGAAGCGCTGGTCACGAAGTCCGGCACCGAGCCCAGCACGTAGACCAGCGAGACGTCCTGGAACAGCACGATGGTCTGTGTCAGGAGGATCGGGGTCATGTTGCGGAAGGCCTGCGGCAGCACCACGTTGCCCATCATCTGCCAGTAGTTCATGCCGATCGCGTAGCCGGCGAACACTTGCCCGCGCGGAATGGACTGGATGCCCGAACGCATGATCTCGCAATAATACGCGGCTTCAAACAGGATGAAAGTGATCAGGGCCGACTGGAACGCACCGACCTGGATGGGTTCGGAGGCACCAATGATCCAGGCACCGATGAAGGGCACCAGGAAGTAGAACCAGAAGATCACCAGCACCAGCGGAATGGAGCGGATCAGGTTGACGTAGGTGGTCGCGATGAACGACAGCGGCTTGTTGGACGACAGGCGCATCATGGCCAGCAGCGTGCCCAGGATGATCCCGCCCAGCATGGCCGAGAAGGTCAGAATGAGCGTGAACTTCAGGCCGGTCGTGAAGAGGTAGACCCACGAGCGCTGGATGACGTCGAAATCGAAATTGCTGAACATGGATCAATGCCCTCCTGCGCTGGTGCTGCCGCCGGTGATGTAGCCCGGAACGGCGGTGACCTTTTCCAGCAGGCGCGCCATGAACAGCGCGATCACGGAAATGATCAGATAGATGATCGTGGCACCGCTGAGCGCCTCGAAGGTCTGGAAAGTGAATTCGCGCATCGAGTAGGTCGCGGCAGTCAGTTCCACCAGGCCGATGGTCAGTGCTACCGAGCTGTTCTTGATGATGGCGGCGAACTCGTTGGTCAGTGCCGGGATGATGATGCGGAAGGCCATCGGCAGCAGCACGTAGCGATAGGTCTGCACCGGGGTCAGGCCCAGGGCGGCACCCGCCATGCGCTGGCCGCGCGGCAGTGCCTGGATGCCGGTGGTCACCTGCACAGCCACACGGGAAGAGGTGAAGAAACCCAGGGCCAGGGTCGCGGTCACGAAGGACGCATCCGGCAGGCTCTTGATCCAGTCACCGATGGCGCTGGGCAGCAGTTCCGGCACCACGAAATACCACAGGAACATCTGGACCAGCAGCGGAATGTTGCGGAACAGTTCCACGTAGCCGTTGGCAATGCGCACCACCCAAGGTTTGGTGGTGGTACGCAAGGTACCGAAGATGGTGCCCAGGACCAGTGCCATGATCCAGGCGCAGGCGGCTGTGGCCAGGGTCCATTTCAGGCCCGCCAGCAGCGTGTCAATGTAGGGGATGCCATCGGGAGACATCTCCCAGAAGATTCCCCAATTCCAGTTGTAATGCATAAATGGCCTCGTCTGTGGTTCGAAGTCTGTGTTCTCGGGCGCGGTCACCAGGCAAATGCCGCGCCGCTTCTTGTTGGTTCAGCGCCTTGGCCGCCCCGGCATTGCCGCAAGGCAAGCGGGACAGTTCCGGCTAAACAAAACGGGGGACAGGCCCCCGTTTTGTTCGATTGCACGAAGCAATGCGCTTGTTACTTCTTCTTGCCCATGTTCTTCTGCGCTTCCGGCACGGCAGCGTAGGCAGCCGGATCGTAGGAGTCGGTCGGCTTGGCCAGAACGGCTTGCAGCTGCGGGCTCATCGGCACGTTCAGGTTGACACCCTTGGGCGGGATCGGCGACTGGAACCACTTCGCGTAGATCTTCTTGATGTCGTCACCCTTGTAGACCACGGTCAGGGCTTCGTCGACGACCTTCTTGAAGTCGTTGTCGCCCTTCGGCAGGATCAGGCCGTACGGCTCGACCGACAGGGCTTCCGAGGAAACCTGGTAGTCAGCCGGGGCCTTGGAGTTGGCGGCCAGCGAGGACAGCAGGATGTCGTCCATCACGAAGGCGGCGGCACGGCCGGTTTCCACCATCAGGAAGGCTTCGGCGTGGTCCTTGGCAGCCAGGATGTTCATGCCCAGGTTGCGTTCGGCGTTCAGTGCGGTGATCTGCTTCAGGTTGGACGTACCGGAGGTCGAGACCACGGTCTTGCCCTTCAGGTCATCCAGCGTCTTCAGGTTGGCCGACTTCTTGGACAGGAACTTGTTGGCGGTCACGAACTCGGTCACCGAGAAGGCCACCTGGTTCCAGCGTTCCTGGTTGTTGGTCGCGGAGTCGCAGGAGATGTCGGTGGTACCGTTGGCGATCAGCGGGATGCGGGTGGCCGAGGTCACCGG
>NZ_DBIC01000177.1:0-19027 GCF_002296545.1 Herbaspirillum sp. UBA812
AATTTCAGGACGCGCTCCTTACCTGGCTGTTTGGCCAACACATCCACTGTCCGAACGAATTTCCTGTTACCAACCTGTACTTCTATCCGCAGCGTCCCACCAATGGTCTTTCCTATGCTGCGGGCGTTCCAGCTTTTCCCTTCTTGTACAAACTTCCCCACCTCCATAAACGTCCTTTTGATACTTCTTCCCCGCAGCCCCTCATGCAAATTACTGGCATGTGCAAGCCAGATGATTTTCCATTCCCATTGATAAGGACCCGGCAAATCGCTCTTGAACTCGAATTCAATGTCCGGAAACACTGCCTCCTCATCGATAAAGAATTTTTCACCGTTCTCTGGTTTGATCCATTGGCCGCGATCGTTACTACGCACCTTGACCTTGACCAAGGAATCCTTTGTCCGGTTGGTCATCCCAGCGTTGCTGCTCCTCTTCAAACTCATTTCCTTTTCACTCGTCATCATCAGCCTCATGCATAATTTCAATCCGTAATCCGCTGGGCCGCTCAGTGTGGCAACGCTGCGTGAACCCCTGTGCATCAGTGACTCCCGTCCAGGTCTTGCCACAGCCACTGACGACCTTGTAGGCGCAATGCGCCATCGGCTCGTCCTCTTCATCGACGACGTGGAAGCGTTCATCAAACACCGCCGTCCCCGCCCCCTCCACCTGCGGCACCGGCATCGCATTCCCGCCTTCAAAATGCTTCACGCTCGCCCGCACCTGAAACTGCCCCCGCGTCCCCAGTTCCATCCCCTGCGCATCCAGCCGCACATAACTGCCGCCACCATTGAGCAGGATGCGCTGATGCGCACTGAGGACGATTTCATCGGCGCTCTGGGTGATCTTCAGCTTGGCCAGCAGATGAATGCCGTCCGATAGCGCGCGCAAATCAATGTCCCCGGCCGCCGCCACCAGGCGCAGCCCGGCCTTCTGCACGAACAGCCGCAGGCTCTCGCGAACGCTGGCAAAGAAGCCGCCGCCCGCACTGAGGGCAAGGTGGCGGCCAGCCGTGACCGCCGTGTCTGCGGTGCTGGCCAAATGCATATCCTGTCCGCTGGTGGCCGCAATGCCGGCCGGGCTGGCCAGCACCAGTAGCGGCGTGGCCAGTTCCGGAAAACCCTCCTCCTCATCCGGCCCATCCTTGCCACGCAGGGCCTGGTTCTGCGCATGCAAGGCTGCGGCTACCTGCGCCTGCTGCGCATCGGCCTCCTGCGCAGATGCCTGCTGTGCAAGACGCGCCAGTGCCTGCTGCTCCTGGCGAGCGCGCACCAATCGCGCCAGGGTCTCGCCCAGGTCCTTGGCGTGGCGGCGCGCTCGGGGCCGCGCTTCGGTGGTAACCAGCATCCCGCGTCCGGCCCGCAGCACACCCCAGGCATCGGTGCGCAATTCCCATCCCTGGCCGCGTGCCTCCTGGCGGCCTTGCTGGTCCTCGATGCGGCACAGGTGGCCCAGCGACAGCTGGCTGTGGTACTGGTCGCTCCTGAACTGCGCCTGCAGGCGGCCCGCCGTGTCGTCGAGAATCAGATGGTTGCTGCGGCCGAGTGCACGGTTGCCGCCATCGTCGGTGAGCTCGCGGCTGCGCAGGCCGGTCAGCGCGCGCTGTGCAGGCAGCGCCCAGGGCGGCAGATGGTCAGCGTTGTAGAGGCTACCCACGATGACGGGCCGGTCCGGATTGCCATCCAGCCATTGCACCAGCACTTCCGCGCCAACCCGGGGCAAGGCCAGCGCGCCCAGCTGCGCGCCCGCCCAGGGACTGGCCACGCGGATCCAGGCGGAACTGCCAATGTCATGACGCCCCTCGCGGTCCCAGTGGAATTGCACGCGGACCCGTGCGTATTCATCGGTCCACAGCGCCGGCTGCCCCGGCACGCCCACCACCGTAGCGGTCTGTGCGCCACGTGCAATGGGCACGTGGCTGTTGTAGCCGGGACCTGGACGCCAGGGGATCTGGCGGCGCATGCAGCGGAATTCGTTGCGGTAAGGAGGCTCGGCATCCTGCGCCGCCAGAGGAAAGTAATTGTTGTGGATGCGATGACGGACGCTCAGAATCAGGAACTCGTCCCGCCCCTGGGACGATGGCCCGCCAAAGCGCGGACACTCGACATGCCCCACCAGCCGGAACCAGCGCCCCGGCATCATGGCGCGACAGTTGCCCTGCCCTTCCACCTGCCGCGCACGGGCCTCGATCTCCTCGATACGCAAGCGGCTCTGCGTATCGCCATCGTCCCTGTCACGATAGCCATGGTGGCCGGTGTAGAGATAGTGCTCGATGGACGGTGCCCCGCCCTGTCGATTGAGCGTCGGCACCTCCATCCAGCGCGGCGCCGGCGACTTGAAATCGAAGCTGCCCAGCACCACGCTGCTCGCCGCCATCTCGCGCTGCGGCGACCAGCAGTCAATGGCATCGTCTTCGGCACTGCCGCCGTTCGCGTGGAAGCGCACGCTTTGCTCGCCATCGATGGCGGCTTGCTGGCAACTGTCGCTGCCCACGATCAGGGTATGGCCGCTGGCATCGTGCTCGTACCAGTAATGCCAGCCGGCGGCTTCCCAACGGCGACTCAGGTAGTTGTGATCGCTCTCCCCGTACTGGAAGGCGTCGGTCATGGTGGCATCGCCACTGCTGACCTGCCACTGCCAGCGCGCATGCAGCGGGTAGTCGGCGAAGATGTCGGCAGTCTGCTGATGCAGGGTCTTGTCATGGAAAAGATGGTGATCGCGCCGCCAGGAGAGCAGTCTGAACCAGGGCCCCAGCTGCGCTTGGTAGACCACCACCGCCCCATCGGCGCGTTGCCGGGAGAACGCGAACACGTAGCCGGAAAAGTAACGCAGGTGACCATCTTCCCGCACCAGCTCGATCACCAGCAGCTTGCCCATCATGGACTTGAGGGGCAGATGCGCATCATCGGTGAGCAGCTCCACGACAAAGGAAAAGTCACGCGAGAGCGACTCCTCAGCATCGAGCCGCTGCACCAGCAAGGGCGCATCCGGGCCATCCCCATGCGGAAAGCGCAGGCGCATGAAACGCCGATGCTGCGGCTCGGCCACCCATTGTCGGAAGGCCTCGGCCGTGGTCGGAATCGATGTCCGGATCGATGTTGGGGGTGCGTCCATACAAGCTCCTGCCAGAACAGCGCAAGCGGCATGCAAGCGCAAGGGCAGGAATATGCGACCGATCAGTCGTGAAAAGATCAGTCGCCGGGACAAATCAGGAAAACTTAGAAATTCCTTCGGACGCACAACAAAAAATTTCGAGGCAGCGCGCCGGTGTTTTGATGTATGGCAAAAGAGCGGAGTACTTCCATGCAAGT
This sequence comes from Herbaspirillum sp. UBA812, assembly GCF_002296545.1. Classification (NCBI taxonomy): domain Bacteria; kingdom Pseudomonadati; phylum Pseudomonadota; class Betaproteobacteria; order Burkholderiales; family Oxalobacteraceae; genus Herbaspirillum; species Herbaspirillum sp. UBA812. The sequence continues at coordinate 3,309 of NZ_DBIC01000177.1, forward strand.
GATTACCGGCGCTCAGGAATGACACTCCTCCTTTACGCTACGTTTACAGTCCGGCAGCAAAGTTTTACCCGGATTAAACGCATCAAAATCTAAGCTTGCGGCTCTTCAACCCACGGAGCCACCAGCATCATGAATCGCCGCACCCAACAACACATCCAGTATCCCGCACAGCAAGACATGGCACCGCTGGGCCAGCGTCGCCTGCGCAATGCGCAACTGGCCGGTCTGGCTTCCCTGGCCGCCGCCGGCGCGCTGCTGGCCATCGCCGTGATCGCACCGGCCCAGGCGCAGGAAGCCGCACCCGCCACCCCGGATGCCAGCGCCTCACCGCTGCACCTGGCCGGCAACATCGGCATCGTCAGCCAATACGTCTTCCGCGGCACCACCCAGACCAACCAGAAACCGGCCCTGCAAGGCGGCTTCGACCTGACCCATGACAATGGCCTCTATGCCGGTGTCTGGATGTCCAACATCAGCTGGATCTCGGATACCAACCCGGCCGCCTCCGCCAGCCTCGAAGCCGATCTCTACGGCGGCTGGAAACCGGCGCTCACCGACTGGCTCACCGGCGACATCGGCGTGCTGCACTACGCCTATCCCGGCAGCTATCCGGCCGGCATGACCAAACCCGATACCACCGAGGTCTACCTCGGCGTGGATGCAAAGTGGATCGCCTTCAAGTATTCGTACAGCACCGGCAATACCTTCGGCAATGCCGATACGCGCGGCAGCACCTATGCCGACCTCTCGGTGACGCATGAACTCTTCGCCGGCATCACCGGCCTGGCCCACATCGGCCGCCAGCGCTATACCGGCTCCAATGCTTCCAACCTCTCCTATACCGACTGGAAGCTGGGCCTAACGCGCGACTTCTCCGGCTACGTGCTGGGGCTGGCCTGGACCGGCAGCAATGCGCCCGACGCCGGCTACACCCTGCGTGGCAAGAACATCGGCAGCAACCAGTGGATCGCTTCAGTCAACAAGAGCTTCTGAGCCCTGTCCGTCTTCTGACAAGACAACATCACAAGGAGGTGCATCATCATGCGTAGCCGTCTGCACTGGAAACGTGGCGAAGATCGCCTCCACCCGCTCTCGCCGCGCCATCTGTTCCTGCGTACCGCACAGCGCCGCCGCTATCGCTGCGTGCTGGTGGCGCTGCTGATCTTCGTGCTCTGCGCCAGCATCGCGCCGCTCACCCAGGCCGTTGCGCCCTACCGCGCACCGGAAGACTACGGCCCCTCGCCGCAAGCCCTGCAGCACCGCGCCGAGTGCCGACAGCAGATCAGTGCCTTCATGCCCGGCAAGATCGAGAGCGAGGAATTCGTGGCCCGCACCGACCACGAATACTTCCGCTACGTGGTGCGCCATGCCCTGCGGGAAGTTCTCTTCATCTGCGATGCACGCACTGGCCAGATCCGCCGCCAGATTGATATCTGGGGGGATCTTTAGGTTCATATCACGCTAGAACCGCCGTCTGGCGGGCCTCCCGGTCCTGCGCACACAGCCGGGCTGGACAATCAGGCGGGCTGACGGCAAGATGCGGCATCCTTATCGATGCCCCCTACTGACCGACCTGCCCATGCAAGCCGACTACGCCACCATCCTGCAGTGGATCTACCTGTTCAATTCCCTGGCCCTGGCCCAGCTGGCCCTGAAGCAACTGGGCCGACGCCGCAAGGCGCGCGCGCTGGAACAGCGCTTCCGCGCCGCGCAGACCGCCGAATGGCGCAACACCGCACCTGACTTCATGAACGCGCGGCTGGGCACACCCCATGCCCAGGAGACGCGCGAAGATGGCGCCCTGCTCTATCGCTGGCGTGGTGAGCGGCACTGGCTGGAAGCGCTCTATCGCGAAGGCCGCTGCGAGAGCGTGGAAGTCTCCGATCATCAGGAAGAAAGCTTCCCGACCGTCAATACCTATTTCAACTGCGCCGTGCTGGCCGCCCTGGTCTGCGCCTGGAAATTCTCGGGACTGGCCGATGCGCCGGAGTTGCCGGTGGCCGCTGCGGGCAAGCAATACCTGGCCAACTTCATCGTCTTTCTGGCCGGGGCGTGGCTGCTCTCGTTCGTACTCAAGCGCCAGCGTCTGCTGCTCAATCTGGGCTGCATCGTGATGGTGGTACTGGCCCTGCCGCTGCTGAACTGGCCCTGAGGCCGGTTCACTTCAGTTTCATTCTGCCACCACATCGGCCACCCGATAGCCCACGCCGATCTCGGTGAGGATGTGCACCGGCTGGGCCGCATCGCGTTCCAGTTTCTGGCGCAGGCGCTGCATGTAGATGCGCAGGTAGTGGCCATCCTCCGCATGCGAAGGTCCCCATCCGGCCACCAGCAACTGGCGGTGCGTGATGACGCGCCCGGCATCGCGCAGCAGCGTGGCCAGCAGACGATATTCGATCTGCGTCAGGTGCAGCGCCTCGCCGTTGCGGCTCACGCTGCGGGCCGGCAGGTCCACCACCACTTCCCCAAGACGATAGCGGCCGCTGGACTGCCCTGCGCCTGACGCCCGCGCATGGCGGCGCAATTGCGCGCGCATGCGGGCCAGCAGCTCGGGCATGCCGAAGGGCTTGACCAGGTAGTCGTCGGCGCCGGCATCGAGGGCTTCGACCTTCTCGGACTCCTGGGTGCGGGCCGAGAGGATCACGATGGGCACGCTGCTCCAGTTGCGGATCTCGCTGATGACCTGCTTGCCGTCGCCATCGGGCAGGCCGAGGTCGAGGATGATGAGGTCGGGCTTGCGGGTCCCCGCTTCGGTGACACCTTCACGTGCGCTCTTGGCTTCGTGGACGATGAAGCCCTCCTGTTCGAGCGCACTCCTGACCAGTTTGCGGATGTGCGGATCATCTTCGATGAAGACGATGTTGCCTGCGTGTTCTTGCATGGGGTGTCCTTATTCCTCCGGCAGGGCGGGTTGCGTTTCCACCGGCAGCATGAAGCAGACGGTCGCGCCCTGCCCGGCTTCCTGCGGCGCGATCCAGATGCGGCCCTGGTGCGCCTCGATGATGGCGCGGCAGATCGCCAGGCCCAGGCCGACGCCGGGGGTGGACGATTCATTGTCGCCGCGCGTGAATTTTTCAAAGGCGTGCTGCGTCATGGCCGGCGGAAAGCCGCGCCCGTGATCGCTCACGCAGACCTTGACCTGGGGCTGGCCATCGCTGTCTTCCACATGCGCACTGATGGCAATAAGGCTGCCGGCGGGCGAATACTTGATGGCGTTTTCCACCAGGTTGGCCAGTACCCGTTCCAGCAATACCGCATCCACGCGCAACAGCGGCAGGTCGGGTGCGATGCGCGTGTCCACCTGGCGTCCTTCCAGTGCTTTGGCGAGCAGGCGCAGGGCCGAGCCGGTCAACTCTTCCAGTGCATTCCATTGGCGATTCAAGGTCACCACGCCTGCCTGCAGGCGCGCCATGTCCAGCAGGTTGTTCATCAGCCCGACCATCTTCTGCGACTGTTCGCTGATGGTGCGCGCCATGGCGCGGGCATCCTCATCCAGGCGCTCGTTGGCGGCCAGCACGTCGGCACTGCCCACCAGCGAGGTCAGCGGCGTGCGCAGGTCATGCGAGATCGCCGAGAGCAGCGAATTGCGCAGGCGTTCCGATTCCATGGTCACCAGCGCATCCTGGGCCACCTCGGCATAGTGCAGGCGCTCGATGGCCATGGCGATCTGCGAGCAAAAAATTTCCAGCATCTGACGATTCTCGGGCAGGGCCAGTTGCGCTGCGGCCAGCTGGCGCTCCTCGTCACTGGCACCTTCGATGGCAAAGGCCAGCACGCCACGCGTGCGCATGGTGGCCGTCAGCGGCAGGTACAGCGCCGCTGCGGAGGGCAAGGTGGCCGTGCCCTTGCCGGCGGCCTGGCCGTTGTCATAGACCCATTGGGCCACGCCCGCATCCACACTTTTGAGGACGTGCGGACCGCCGCTGTCCTGCTCAGGTTCGGCCAGGCGCAACTGGTCGGCGCTGTCGGGCAGGAAGAAGGCGATGCGCGCACCGAACACGGCGGCCAGATGGCGGCGGCCGATTTCCAGGATCTGGTCCAGCGTCAGCAGCGCCGACAATTCCTTGCCCAGCATGTAGAGATTGGCGGCGCGTCCTTCGCGCTGCATGGCCACGCTGGCCTGGCGGCGCAGGCGCGCCGTGAGCGAGCTGATGAACAGCGACACCGCCAGCATCACCGCCAGCGTCAGCAGATACTGCGCGTCCGACACCGTGATGGAAAAACGCGGATCGACGAAGAAGAAATCAAAGGACAACACGGACAGCACCGACACCAGCGCCGAAGCCGCGCGGCCATAGCGCATCGCCACCAGCATCACACCGACGAGGTACAGCATGATGACGTTGGCCGGATGCAGCTTGCCATCGAGCACGAAGGCCAACGTCGTGGTGACCATGCAACTGGCCACGGCCCACAGCGTGCCACGCGTGCGGCGGCGGCGCGTGAGCAGGGCTTCGGCGGCGCTGGCCGCACTGTCGGTGCGGGCCTGTTCCTGCTGCACGCGGGTGCGGCTGCGGGCGATGGTGTAGAGGTCGATCTCGCCGCCGCTACGCGCGATGCGCTGGGCCAGGGTGCCGCGCGGCCAGCGCAGCAAGTGGCGCAGGCCGCCCTCCTCCTGGCCGATCACCAGCTTGCCGGCATTGCGGCTGCGGGCGAATTGCAGCAACGCGGCGGACAATTCCTCACCGCTGATGCTGGCCGTTTCCGCGCCCAGGGATTGCGCCAGTTTCAGATAGGAGACCACGCGTTCGCGCGCCTCCATCGCCTGGCGCTGGCCCGACAGGTCGACGTGAACCGCCAGCCATTCGGCCTGCAGCTTCGCAGCCAGGCGGGCCGCTTCGCGGATCAGGCGTTCCTCGCCAGCACCGCTGCCGACCGCCACCACGATGCGCTCGCGCGCCTGCCACAGCTGGGCGATGGAGCGGTCGGCGCGGTACTGGCGCATGTCGGCATCGACGCGGTCGGCCGTCCGGCGCAAGGCGATCTCGCGCAGCGCGATCAGGTTGCCCTTGCGGAAGAAATTGCGCCCGGCCTTCTCGGCCTGCTGCGGCAGGTAGACCTTGCCCTGCTGCAGGCGAGCCAGCAATTCATCGGGCGGAATATCCACCAGCATGACATCGTCGGCTTCATCGAAGACGTGATCGGGCACCGTCTCGAAGACGCGGATGCCGGTGATCTGGCCGACCACGTCGTTGAGGCTTTCGATGTGCTGCACGTTGAGGGTGGTGTAGACATCGATGCCGGCACGCAGCAGTTCGTCGATGTCCTGCCAGCGCTTGGCATGGCGCGAGCCGGGCACGTTGGAGTGCGCCAGTTCGTCGACCAGGATCACGCCGGGCTTGCGCTCCAGTGCGGCATCCAGGTCGAACTCGGGCAACTGGCGATCGCGATACGGCACCATGCGCATGGGCAGGCGCGCGAGGCCGGCAAGCTGGGCCTCGGTCTCGGCGCGGCCATGGGTCTCGACCACTCCGGCGATCACGTCCGTGCCTTGCGCGACCAGCGCCTGGGCGGCTTCCAGCATGGCGAAGGTCTTGCCGACACCGGCCGAGAAGCCGAAGAAGATCTTCAGGCGGCCGCGCGCCTGGCGCTCTTCGTCGCGCATCACGCGTTCCAGCAGGTCGTCGGGATCGGGGCGGGTGTTCATATCGGGCGTTCAGGGTTGCTGCATTGTAGTGGCAAAAAGCCGGTGGCACGCGGGTTGCGTGCCACCGGCCATCCTGCAGACAGCGGAGGACTTACTTGGCCGCTTCCGTCTTGGGCAAGGGCGCCGCCGCATCCAGCGCCAGGTTCAGCTTGAGCACATTGACGCGCGGTTCACCGAACAGGCCCCATTGCGGCGCCTCGCTGTTGACGCGCACCAGGGCACGTACCTGGGCCACCGTCAGGCCACGGGCGCGGGCCACACGGCCGGCCTGGTACTCGGCCGCAGCCGGGCTGATGTGCGGATCCAGGCCGCTGGCCGAGGCCGTCAGCAAATCGATGGGGATGGCCCCCTTGTTGTCCGGATCGGCTTCCTGCAAGGCCTTGGCGCGGTCTTCTGCGGCCTGCTTCAGGGCCGGATTGGTCGGGCCCAGATTGCTGCCGCCGGAGGCCATGCCATTGTTGGGGAAGGTACCAGCGGCCGAGGGGCGGCCCCAGAAATAAGCCGGACTGGTGAAGTTCTGGCCGATCAGTTCCGAGCCGACCACCTGGCCCTGGCGTTCGATCAGGCTGCCGTTGGCCTGCTGCGGGAAGAAGGCTTGCGCCAGACCGGTCACCAGCAGCGGATACAGGCCGCCCAGCAACACGCCCAACAGGATGAAGAGCGTGATGGCCGGACGCAGCGGATGGGGAGTCGAGGTTTTCATGTGACTTTCCTTGAGAGTCGTAATCAGGTTCAGACCAGACCGAAGGCGGTCAGCAGCAGGTCGATCAGCTTGATGCCCACGAACGGCACCAGCAGGCCACCCACGCCATAGATCAGCAGGTTGCGGCGCAGGAGCACGGCGGCACCCAGCGCGCGATAACGCACGCCGCGCAGGGCCAGCGGGATCAGACCCACGATAACCAGCGCGTTGAAGATCACCGCTGACATGATGGCCGAATCGGGACTGGTCAGGCGCATCACGTTGAGCGCGCCCAGCTGCGGATAGTTGGCCACGAACATGGCCGGAATGATGGCGAAGTACTTGGCCACGTCATTGGCGATGCTGAAGGTGGTGAGACTGCCGCGCGTCATCAGCATCTGCTTGCCGATCTCGACGATCTCGATCAGCTTGGTCGGATTGGAATCGAGGTCGACCATGTTGCCGGCTTCCTTGGCCGCCTGGGTGCCGCTGTTCATGGCCACGGCCACGTCGGCCTGGGCCAGCGCCGGGGCGTCGTTGGTGCCGTCGCCGGTCATGGCCACCAGCTTGCCTTCGGCCTGGTGCTGGCGGATCAGGGCCAGCTTCTGTTCCGGCGTGGCTTCAGCGAGGAAGTCATCGACCCCGGCTTCAGCGGCGATGGCCGCGGCGGTCAGGCGGTTGTCGCCGGTGATCATGATGGTCTTGATGCCCATGCGGCGCAGTTCGCCGAAGCGTTCCTTGATGCCGCCCTTGACGATGTCCTTCAACTCCACCGTACCGAGAATGCGGATCGGTGCGCCCTGATTGATGACTGCGGCCTCGTTGTTCCATTCGATCACCACCAGCGGTGTGCCGCCCCGGCGGGCGATGGCTTCCACATCGCTTTCCACCTGGGCCGGCAGGCGCTGGTCGGCCGAGCGCACCAGCTTGCGGATGGCGTCGGCAGCGCCCTTGCGGATGCGGCGGTTGCCGATGTCGATGCCGGAGACGCGGGTCTGGGCCGAGAAGGGAATGAATTCCGCGCCCAGGTTGGCCATTTCGCGTTCGCGCAGGTTGAAACGGTTCTTGGCCAGCACCACGATGCTGCGGCCTTCCGGCGTTTCATCGGCCAGCGAGGCCAGTTGGGCGACGTCGGCCAGTTCGCGCTCGGCCACGCCCGGTGCCGGCATGAAGGCGGCGGCCTGGCGGTTGCCGAGGGTGATGGTGCCGGTCTTGTCCAGCAGCAGCACGTCGACGTCACCGGCGGCTTCCACCGCGCGGCCGGAGGTGGCGATCACGTTGGCCTGCATCATGCGGCTCATGCCGGCCACGCCGATGGCCGAGAGCAGGCCGCCGATGGTGGTCGGGATCAGGCACACCAGCAGGGCGATCAGCGCCGTCACCGTGACTGGCGAGCCAGCACCGGCGGCGGTCACCGAGAAGATCGAGAACGGCAGCAGGGTCACCGTCACCAGCAGGAACACCAGCGTCAGTGCCACCAGCAGCAGGGTCAGCGCCAGTTCGTTGGGAGTCTTCTGGCGACGTGCGCCTTCGACCATGGCGATCATGCGGTCCAGGAAGGCTTCACCCGGATTGACCGAGACGCGCACCACGATCCAGTCCGACAGCACGCGCGTGCCGCCGGTGACGGCCGAGAAGTCGCCGCCGGATTCGCGGATCACCGGGGCCGATTCGCCGGTGATGGCGCTCTCGTCGACGGTGGCCACGCCTTCGATGACGTCGCCATCGGCGGGTACCGTATCGCCCGCTTCGATGAGCACCAGGTCACCCTTGCGCAGGCTGCCGCCTTCGACCACTTCGCACTGGGCGGCGGCAGCGGCGACGCCACCGCGTGTCTGGTCGCTGCTGCGCAGCTTCTTGGCCATCACGCTCTTCTTGACGCCACGCAGGGCGGCGGCTTGCGCCTTGCTGCGGCCTTCGGCCAGGGCCTCGGCGAAGTTGGCGAAGAGCACCGTGAACCACAGCCAGGCAGCGACGGCGAAGATGAAGCCAGCCGGGGCTTCACCCTTGCCGGTGATGGCCTGGATGAACAGCAGCGTGGTCAGGATGCTGCCGAGGTAGACCACGAACATCACCGGATTGCGCCATTGCACGCGCGGCGACAGCTTGCGGAAGGAATCGGCCAGGGCCGGCTTGACGATCTTGGGATCGAACATCCAGCGCGCAGTCTGCGCGGCGGAAGGAATGGCATCGGCCGGCACGGCTTGGGTGCTGCTGGCCGGAGTATTGCTGGAAGGGGTAGTCATAAGGGTATCCGTTGCGGGTTGCTCCACCGGGCGCAGTGCCCGGCGGAATCCATCCAATCATTTACATCGCCATCATCTGCAGGTGCTCGACCACCGGTCCCAGCGCCAGCGCCGGCACATAGGTCAGGGCACCGACCAGGATCACCGCGCCGATCAGCAGCGCCACGAACAGCGGGCCATGCGTAGGCAGCGTGCCGGAGGTGGCGGCCAGGCGCTTCTTGCCGGCCAGCGAACCGGCCATGGCCAGCACCGGCACGATGATGCCGAAGCGGCCCAGCCAGGTGCAGATGCCGGTGGTGATGTTGTAGTACGGCGTGTTGGCCGAGAGCCCGGCAAAGGCGCTGCCGTTGTTGTTGGCGGCCGAGCTGAATGCGTAAAGGATTTCCGAGAATCCGTGCGCACCGGGGTTGGCGATACCGGCCAGGCCTGCCTCCACCATCACCGACAGGGCCGTGAAGATCAGCACCAGCGCCGGGGTCATGAGGATGGCGATGGACATCATCTTCATGTCGAACACGCCGATCTTCTTGCCCAGGTATTCGGGCGTACGGCCGATCATCAGGCCCGCGATGAACACCGCCAGCACCGCAAAGATCAGCATGCCGTACAGGCCCGAGCCGACCCCGCCGAACACCACTTCACCCAGCTGCATCTGCAGCATCGGCACCAGTCCGCCCAGCGGCGAGAGCGAGTCATGCATGGCATTGACCGCACCGCAGGACGCGGCCGTGGTGATGGAGGCGAACAGCGCCGAGGCCGGGATGCCGAAGCGAGTCTCCTTGCCTTCCATCATGCCGGGGCCGGAAGCGTGCAGCGAGGCCAGCATGGGATTGGGTTGCGACTCGGCGTACATCAACACCAGCGTCAACACCACGAACAGGATCGTCATCGAGGCCAGGATGGCCCAGCCCTGGCGACGGTCGCCGACCAGCACACCGAAGCTGGTGCACAGTGCTGCCGGGATGATGAGGATCGCCAGCATCTGCAGGAAGTTGGTCAGCGGCGTCGGGTTCTCATACGGGTGCGCCGAGTTGGCGTTGAAGAAGCCACCACCGTTGGTACCGATCATCTTGATGGCTTCCTGCGATGCCACCGGGCCCATGGGCAGGGTCTGCTTGTCGGTGCTCTGCGCTTCGGTCACCGGTTCGCCCTTGGCATCTTTCAGGGGCTGGCCTGCGGCATCCAGCTTGGGCACGGTGTAGTTGGTCACTTCCAGCGTCTTCACGTCCTGATACGCACGGAAGTTCTGGATGCTGCCCTGCTGCACCAGTACCAGCGCGAACACCACCGACAGCGGCAGCAGCACGTACAGCGTGCTGCGGGTCATGTCGACCCAGAAGTTGCCGATGCCCTTGCTGCTGTGGCGGGCAAAGCCACGGATCAGGGCGAAGGCGATGGCGATCCCGGTGGCGGCAGACAGGAAGTTCTGCACGGCCAGTGCGGCCATCTGGGTCAGGTAGCTCATGGTGGCTTCACCCACGTAGCCCTGCCAGTTGGTATTGGTGACGAAACTGAGCGCCGTGTTGAACGATGAATCCGGGCTGACGTTGGCCAGCGCGGCCGGGTTCAGCGGCAGCCATTGCTGCACGCGTTGCAGCAGGTAGACCACGATCAGGCCCAGGAAATTGAACAGCACGGCCGCGATGGCGTACTGCTTCCAGTCCATCTCGTGCTCGCGGCTGATGCCGCAGAGGCGATAGAAGACGCGTTCGAGGCCGCCGAAAAGACGGTTCACGCGCGACTTGCCTTCCATCACGCGGGCCATGTACCAGCCCAGCGGCAGGGAGAGGACCAGCAGGACGGCCAGGTAGAGGCCGAGCTGGAAATAATTGTTGCTGTCCATGTCAGAAATCCTCCGGCTTGATCAGGGCGTAGACCAGGTACAGCAGGAGGGCGATGGAGACCACCAGCCCCAGCAGGTACATGAGGTTCATTTCTTCTCCCCTTCCTGCCGTTCCAGACGGCTGCAAAGGGCGATGAAGGCCCACATCGAGAGGCCGCAGACGAGCAGCATGCCTATGTAGAGAAAATCCGTTTGCAACATTTCCCACTCCATTGTTGACGTTGTTGTTCGCTTCCAGGGACGGAAAACGAGACAGTCGAACGATAGGGAAAGCAGCATCAAATCCCGGTAAATGTTTCGCACGCGAGCGTAAACAAACCGTAAATGAGACGGAGCGGCTCGTCAGCAATGACGAGTCCGGAGAGAGAAAGAAGGGAAAGGAAGGAAAGCGGAAACCGGGCGCGATCGCGCCCGGCGGATCAGACGTCGCCCGCGCGTCCCAGCTCGACGCGGTTCTTGCCCAGGCGCTTGGCGGCGTACATGGCCTTGTCGGCCATGGACAGCAGTTCCTCGGGGCCGACTTCACCGTCCAGGTTGGGCTGGTAGACCGCCACGCCGATGCTGCTGGAGATGTTGACGGTGGAGTGCGTCAGCTGGAAGGGTTCGCGGATGGTATTGAGGATCTTCTGCGCCACCATCAGCGCGTCTTCCTGGGTCTGCAGGTTTTCCAGGATCACCACGAATTCGTCACCGGCCAGGCGGGCCACGGTATCGACATCGCGTACCGAGTGTTGCAGGCGGCGTGCGAACTCCACCAGCAGTTCGTCGCCGGCCTCGTGGCCGTAGCGGTCATTGACGCCCTTGAAACCATCGATGTCCATGAAGAACAGCGCCAGCAACTGGTCGGCCCGGCGCGCCCGCATCATGCCCTCGGGCAGGCGGTCGCTGAAGGCGCGGCGGTTGGGCAGGCTGGTCAGCACGTCGGTCAGGGCCAGTTCGCGCATCTGGTCGCGGAAGGCCAGGCGCTCGGTGATGTCGTGCAGGAAGGCGATGAACAGGTGGCCGCTCTGGCGCTTGACGTGGCCGACCGTGATCTCGATGGGCAGCTCGTGGCCATCGTGATGCTGGGCTTGCAGCTCGATGCGGTTGTTGATGACGACGCTGGTGCCATCCTTGAGGAATTGCGCCATGCCGCGATTGTGGGCCGCACGCATGTCCGGCGGAATGATCAGTTCGGCCATGTCGCGGCCCATGGCCTGGTCGCGCGGCCAGCCCAGCAGCAGCTCGGCCTGGCGGTTCCATTCGACCACGCGGCCCTGTTCGTCAGCGGCGATGAAGGCGTCCTGGGCGTTTTCCAGGATGGCGCGCAGTTCGGCGGCGCTCTCTTCCAGCTGGATCTGGTTGGCCTGCTGCTGGTCCAGCGCTTCCTGCAAGGCGCTGGCGGTCTCGTGCAGGCGGCTGGTGCGCTCGGCCACGCGCTGCTCCAGGCTTTCGTTGAGGGAGCGCACTTCGCGCAGGTAGGTCTCTTCGCGCTCGACCATGTTGACCAGGGTCGAGGACAGCAGCTGGATCTCGCGGTAGCTGTTCACCTGCGGAATGGGCAGGTCGCCATGGCCCGCGGCACGCTGCTCCAGCGCGGCCGACAGCGCGTTGATGGGGGCCACCAGACGCCGCGCGAGGAAGAAGGCCAGCAGTACCAGGATTGCCCCGGAGAGCGCACCGACCACGATCACCCGCTTTTCCAGATCACGGAAGGCCTGCAGCGCCACGGTCTCGGGCTGGCGCACGATCACGCTCCAGTGCAGCTTCATGCCGCCCTTGACGCCCGTGCGGGCATAGCCGCTGACGTAGCGGCGGCCATCGGGCCCGGTCTCGATCAGCGAGCCGCCATTGTCGCTGCCTTGCGCAGCGCGCACGCTGGCGGTATCGAGCTTGGTCTCTTCCATGCCCTTGGGGCCGAGGATGACGGTGCCATCGTCGCGCACGATGATGACGTCGACGTCATAGCGGTTGCCGGCCGGGTCCAGCAGCTTGGCGGCGATGTCGCGCGCCCAGGACCACGACAGATGCAGGCCGACCACGCCGAGGTAATGGCCGTTCAGATCATGCACCGGGGCCGAGAGGTCGACAAAACGCCAGGGATTGGATTGCGGCGGCAGCTTCTGCGCCAGCAGCACGGCCGGATGGAAGTCGGCGCTGTACTCGCCCTTGCTGCCTTCCTGGAACCAGGGGCGCTGCGCCACGCTGGCCCCTTCCAGCAAGCCGTTGGTGGCCACCTGCACGATGCCCTCGGGATTGGCCAGGCCGATCCAGGCGTAATGCGGCACGTTGGCCTGCAGTTCGTTGAAGACCCGGCGGATGCGCGGCAGATCGCGGCCGTTGCGTACCGACGGCCGCTGCACCAGCAGGCGCAGGTCGATTTCGCGCTCCTTCATGCCGCGTTCCAGCGCATCCTGCATCTGCCAGGCCAGCTGCTTCATGCGCGTTTCACTTTCGGAATGCGCATAGCCGCGCGTGAACTGATCCACCAGGATCAGTACCGACACGGTCGTGATGAGCACGGTAATGACCACCCCCAGCGTAATCAGTGACGACAGATTGGGCGGGGATGGGGCTTTATTCTTGTTCAATTCAGACAAAATTGCGACGCGGCTTGATGCATGACGGCTCCCCTGTGAACCGCATAGGTTTACGGCATCTTGCCAGAACAGCTATGGTTTTTCATCGCATTTCCAGAAAAACTTCGAGAATTTTTTTCTACGGCAAAAAACTCATCAATCCTCTCGATTCAAAGTGGAGACAAAAGCGGTAAAAGAGCGCAATAAGCGTCATTTCCTGTCAAACGGGAAATGCAAAAAGACAACGGAGGGCGAGTCTTGGTGAGGATCTTCGCCCTCCGCGAGAAGCGGCGCGCACACCGGCAGTGCCGGCAGCGCAGAGGATGGCAATGCAGAAAGGACGAGCAGCCCGTCAGACCCCGGCACAAACGCCATCGGCACGCGGATCGGTCGCCCCTTCGATCAGCCCGTCCGGATGCACGCACACGGCACCGGCGTGACCCATCATGTCGGTGTAGTCCTCCACCACCTGCACTTCATGGCCGGCCTGGCGCAGGGCGTCGATGGTGGCGGCCGAAACCCGCCCTTCCACCTTCAGGTTGGTGGAGACATCGCCCCAGGTGCGGCCCAGCAGCCAGCGCGGTGCACTGACGGCGGCCTGCAGGTTCTGCCCGAACAGCACGTGGCGGGTAAAGACCGCTGCCTGGGTCTGCGGCTGCCCTTCCCCGCCCATGGTGCCGTAGGCCAGGGTGCGGCCATCGTTGAGGCGTGCCAGCGAGGGGTTCAGTGTATGGAAGGGCAGCTTGCCCGGTTGCAGCTGGTTGGCCCCGTCATCCAGGGTGAAGCTGGCACCCCGGTTCTGCCACACGATGCCGGTGTCGGGCACCACCACGCCGCTGCCGAATTCCCAGAAGATGCTCTGGATGTAGCTCACCACGCGGCCTTGCGCGTCGGCGGCGCCCATCCAGATGGTGTCGCCCGGCTTGGCCGGATGCGGCCAGGGCGCGGCGCGCTGCATGTCGATCTCTTTGGCTTCCCGGTCCAGCGCCTCGGCCAGCAGCCAGTGCGCGGCATCCACGCTCATGTGGGCCGGATCGGTGACGTGCTGGTTGCGCAGGATGAAGGCGCGCTTGGTGGCTTCCACCAGACCGTGGATGTGGTCGAAGCCTTCGGCCTGCGCGATGCCGAGACGATCGAACAGGCCGATGATCATCAGGGCCGAGACGCCCTGTGTCGGCGGTGGCAGGTTGTAGACGCGGCCTGACGTTAACTGCACCATCAGCGGCTTGACCACCTGCGCGCGGAAGGCTTCCAGGTCGCTGCGGCGCACCGGGCTGCCAGCCGCTTCCAGGCCTGCAGCAAGGCGTTGCGAGAGATCGCCGCGATAGAAATCATCCAGACCGGCCTCGGCCAGGCGCGACAGGCTGTCCGCCAGGGCTGACTGTTTCAGCACCTTGCCCTGGGCCGGGATGCCGTCGGCGGCATAGGTGGCGGCAAAGCCGGGCTGGTCTTTGAGCTCGTCCCACTTGTCGCGGGTCAGTTCATGTTGCGAGCGGGTGATGGGCACACCGTTCTTCGCATGGCGGATGGCATCGGCCAGCAGCACCGGCAGCGGCAGCGCGCGGCCATAGCGGCGCGCATGCTCCAGTGCCGCGGCCCAGCCACCGACCGCACCGGCCACCGTCAGCGCCGCATGCGGCCCGCGCGTGGGCACGGCGCTGTGGCCGTGCTGTGCATAGAACTCCTTGGTCGCCAGCGCCGCCGAGGGCCCGCAGGCGCGAATGGCCACCGGTTCCTGCCCCGGTTCGCTGATGACCCAGAAGCCATCGCCGCCGATGCCGTTCATGTGCGGATAGACCACGGCGATGGCGGCCGCGGCCGCGACCATCGCTTCGACCGCATTGCCACCCTCGCGCAGGATCTGCGCACCCGCCTGCGCGGCCAGGTGATGGGGAGCGGTGACCATTCCGCCCAGACAGGTCTTGCTGTACAACATGGCTGACTCCTGATGTTCTTGTCGAGATGAAAAAAATGCTGCGAGGATGATACCTGCGGATGGCCGGGCTTTCAGGCGGCCGGCGCTTTGGGCGCATCCATCCACGAAACGTGCGCGGCCACGATGCGCCAGCCTTGCGGGCAACGCAGCCAGGTGTGGCTCTGGCGGCCGATGCGCGGTTCACCCTCGCGCGTGAATTCGGTATCGGCCACCGCATAGTCCCGGCCATAAGTGGTGATGACAGTGGCGCGCAGGCTGCGCATCAGGTTCTTCGGTGAACGTCCCTGACGGAAGGCGCGGATGGCCTCGGTGCCGACCAGATTCTCGGTGGCACCGTAGCGCACGGTGTGCGGGCCGTCGAGAAACAGTTCATCAAGGACCTCGACCTGGTTGGTGGTGAGCGCCACTTCGTAGCGTTCAAACGCGTGGCGTACTTCGGCCACCACGTCGGGCAGGTTGATGGCGTAAGGCTGGGTCGATTCCATGTGCAATCCTTGCTGTGACTCGGTGTCAATGCGCGCCGAGATAGGCCTTGGCCAGCGCATCATTGGCGGCGATCTCGGCGGCCGTGCCTTGCGCCACCACGCGTCCGCCTTCGATGACGTAGGCGCGGTCGGCCAGTGACAGCGCCAGTGCCGCCATCTGGTCCACCAGCACGATGGTCATGTTTTCGCGGCGCAGTTGATCGAGGGCGGCAAACAATTCGGCGATCACCTTGGGGGCAAGACCCAGCGAAGGTTCATCCAGCAGCAACACGCGCGGCCGCGACATCAGCCCGCGCGCAATGGCCAGCATCTGCTGCTCGCC
>NZ_DBIC01000177.1:19311-19590 GCF_002296545.1 Herbaspirillum sp. UBA812
AATGGCCAGCATCTGCTGCTCGCCACCGGAGAGCAACCCGGCACGGTGATGCAGGCGCTCGCGCAAGCGCGGGAAACGGCCCAGCATTTCTTCCACGCGCGCCTCCACATCCTGCGGATAGAGGAAGGCACCGAGGCGGATATTGTCCAGCACCGAGAGTTCGGGAAACACCTGCCGTCCCTCCGGCACCAGCACTACGCCGTGGCGCACGATCTGTTCGGCGCGCAGGTGCATGAGGTTCACGCCACCGGCGTGAATGCCGCCCTGCACCGGCCGATG
>NZ_DBIC01000139.1:0-697 GCF_002296545.1 Herbaspirillum sp. UBA812
GCCTGTTTTGATTCCAAATCATGCTCCTGGTTACATGAAAAAAAAGACTCACGGTCACGCATCCTCGCGGGTGACCTGACTCGCATAGGCAGTGAAGACGACCCACGCCGCCGACCAGCCCAGTTCGTATGCCAGAAACCGCTGGGCAACGCCGATGCTGTCAAGATCAAGGTGCAAACCCGTCCGTTGCCATACGTCTTGCAGCACCAGCAGATAAGGCAGCAGAAGGAAGACAAGGATGAGGATCCATCCCGTGCGGGTCGGCAACGCGTAATGCCAGATCAGCATCCAGAGCGGAACGATCAACAGCAGCGTGTGGCCACTGGATAGCACCAGCCCTCGGAGCACCAACGAAGCCGCGAACAAGATGGCGGCAAACAGCAGGTCAGGATGTTTGAGGCGCTTGCTCATGATCAGCCCTTGGGATGTTCGGGGACGCTGACACCATCCTGCGATGCCCCCTCCCGCTCTCCTGCGTATGCATTCATTCTCGATTCCTTTCCATGATCGCGATGCCCGGTCCGGATAAGAGCGGCCAAGCTCGTGTGCCCCTGCGAGACAGTCCCGCAGAAGAAGGCAGCCATGGTAATGAACGAACAGACGAGCGCTGGCTAACGTGGCGCTTTACAAAGCAAAACTAAAAATAGTTGGAGAACATGAGCGCCGCGCGCACTGCGGTGAGTGCGGTGAGTGCGGT
>NZ_DBIC01000139.1:1011-6461 GCF_002296545.1 Herbaspirillum sp. UBA812
GTGCGGTGAGTGCGGTGAGTGCGGGGAGTGCGGGGAGTGCGGGGAGTGCGGGGAGTGCGGGGAGTGCGGTAAAAAAAATGGCTGCTCCCGTAAGGAGCAGCCATCATTGAAACATTGCAGTACGCTTCGGTACGCCTAATCAGACTTGATTAGGCTTGATCAGGCTTGAGTACGAATGGACATCCGCCAACGCGAATGTCCAACCCGCACGCACGAAGCCAGTTCATTAGCCACGCAACTTCGCAAAGGCCGCGGCCATCGCATTATTGGACGGTGCCTGCTCACGGCCGCGCTGGTTCTGGTGTTGCGACAAACGGCGCGAATCGTTGCGATCGCCGCGCTGTTCATTGCGCGCACCCGGGGCGGGAGCGGTATCGTTCAGGCGCATGGTCAGGGCGATGCGCTTGCGCTTCTCATCCACTTCCAGCACCTTCACCTTGACCACCTGGCCAGCCTTGACCACGGTGTGCGGATCCTTCACGTAGCTGTTGGAGAGCGCCGAAATGTGGACCAGGCCATCCTGATGCACGCCGATGTCGACGAAGGCACCGAAGGCCGCGACGTTGGTGACCACGCCTTCGAGGATCATGTCCACGCGCAGGTCCTTGATCTCTTCCACGCCTTCCTTGAAGGTCGCCGTGGTGAACTCGGGACGCGGGTCACGGCCCGGCTTGTCGAGCTCTTTCAGGATGTCGGTGACGGTAGGAACGCCAAACTTCTCATCGGCATACTTGGCCGGCGACAGGCCCTTCAGCAGCGAGGTCTGGCCCAGCACGCTCTTCACATCCTTCTTGATGTCGGCCAGGATCTTTTCCACCAGCGGATAGGATTCCGGGTGCACCGCCGAAGCATCCAGCGGGTTCTCGCCATTCATCACGCGCAGGAAGCCGGCGGCTTGCTCGAAGGTCTTGTCACCCAGGCGCGGCACCTCGCGCAGCGCTGCACGGGAATTGAACATACCCTTCATATCCCGGTAGGACACGATGCTCTGCGCCACGCTGGCGTTGAGCCCGGAGACGCGCGCCAGCAGCGGTGCGGAAGCGGTGTTCACATCGACCCCCACCGCGTTGACGCAGTCCTCGACCACGGCATCCAGCGAGCGCGCCAGTTGCGACTGGCTCACATCGTGCTGGTACTGGCCCACGCCGATGGACTTGGGATCGATCTTGACCAGCTCGGCCAGCGGATCCTGCAGGCGCCGCGCAATCGAGACCGCGCCGCGCAGCGACACGTCCAGGTCAGGCAATTCCTTGGAGGCGAATTCGGAAGCCGAATACACCGACGCGCCCGCTTCGGACACCACGATCTTGGTGAGCTTGAGTTCCGGACGCAGTTTGATCAGGTCCTGCGCCAGCTTGTCGGTCTCACGCGAGGCGGTGCCGTTGCCGATCGAGATCAGCGAGACATTGTGCTTCTCGGCCAGTTGCGAGAGGGTATGCAGCGAACCATTCCAGTCATTGCGCGGCTGGTGCGGATAGATGGTATCGGTGGCCACGACCTTGCCGGTGGCGTCCACGATGGCGACCTTCACGCCGGTACGCAGGCCCGGATCCAGGCCCATGGTGGAACGCGGGCCGGCCGGTGCGGCCAGCAGCAGGTCCTTCAGGTTGCGGGCGAAGACGTTGATGGCTTCGGCCTCGGCCTTCTCGCGCAGGTTGGTCATCAGCTCGGTTTCGAGGTGCATGAAGACTTTTACGCGCCAGGCCCAGCGCACCGTATCGGAGAGCCACTTGTCGGCCGGACGGCCCTTGTTGGACACACCGAAACGTGAAGCAATGCGACCTTCGCAGGGATTGTGCGGGGCATCCCACTTCGGCTTCTCTTCTTCGGTATCCAGGCGCAGGATGACGTTCAACATCTCTTCGCGGCGGCCCCGGAACAGTGCTAGCGCGCGGTGCGAGGGGATGGTGGAATAGGTTTCGGAGTAATCGAAATAGTCGGCGAATTTTTCACCGGCATCCTGCTTGCCCTCGATCACCTTGGATTCGACCACGCCGTGCTCGGTGATGTATTCGCGCAGGCTCTGCAGCAGCTCGGCATCTTCCGAGAAACGCTCCATGAGGATCTGGCGCGCGCCATCCAGGGCGGCCTTGGTATCGGGCACGCCGGGGTTGTCGCCGTTGTCGGTGGTGAAGGCGGGCTTGAGGAACTTGGCCGCTTCTTCTTCCGGGTTCAGGGTCGGGTCATTCAGGAGCGCATCGGCCAGCTCGGTCAGGCCGGCTTCGGCGGCGATCTGGGCCTTGGTGCGGCGCTTGGGCTTGTAGGGCAGGTAGAGGTCTTCCAGGCGGGTCTTGTCTTCCGCATGGGTGATGGCGTCCAGCAGCACGGGCGTCATCTTGCCCTGCTCTTCGATGGAGGCGATGATCGCGGCGCGGCGGCTTTCCAGCTCGCGCAGGTAACGCAGGCGTTCTTCCAGCAGACGCAGTTGGACATCGTCCAGGCCGCCGGTGACTTCCTTGCGGTAGCGGGCGATGAAGGGAACGGTGGCACCTTCGTCCAGCAAGGCGATGGCGGCAGCGACCTGAACCGGCTTGGCGGCGAGTTCGAGGGCGAGTCGTTGTTCGATAGAAGGCAGCATGGTGAAACCCAGTCAACAGTTGAGCAATTAAGCGGTTAAGCGTTTATGCAGTGAAGAAAAACAAGCGTTGGATGATACGCAATTCAGGCTGCCAAGCCAATCTTGACATTGTGCGATTGCACGCCAAAGTGCCTTGGCGCGGGCCTCGCCGGTGCCTGCGCGGCTGCACGCGGATTGGACGCGCAGCCGCAAAGCCGGGATAATCGGCGCTTTCGCATTGCGCGTTCTCGTCCTTTAGCTCCATGTCCATCCGTCTCATCGTCGGCCTCGGCAACCCCGGCCCGGAATACGAACAAACCCGCCACAACGCCGGCTTCTGGCTGGTCGACAATCTCGCCGGTCCGGTCCGCCTGGCACGCGAGCAGCGTTTCAACGCGCTGGCGGGCAAGACCAGCATCGCCGGCAATGAAGTCTGGCTGCTGGAACCGCAGACCTACATGAATCGTTCCGGCCAGTCGGTCGGTGCACTGGCGCGCTTCTACAAGATCAATCCGGATGAAGTGCTGGTGGTGCATGACGAACTGGACCTGCCGCCGGGCGCGGCCAAGATCAAGAAAGGCGGTTCCTCGGGCGGACACAACGGCTTGAAGGACATCACTGCGGCCCTGGGCACGCAAGACTACTGGCGCCTGCGCCTGGGCATCGGCCATCCGCGCACGCTGGGGCTGCAACAGCCGGTGGCCGACTTCGTGCTGCACCGGCCGCGCAAGGAAGAACAGGCGCTGATCAACGAGGCGCTGGACAAGAGCCTGAACGTCATCCCCCTGCTGGTGCAGGGCAAGTTCGAACAGGCCATGATGGAATTGCATACCGGGAAGTAATCCCCTGCCGGGGAAAAACCAAGGCAGATGAACGAAGGGCGCTCGACATGCGAGCGCCCTTTTTATTTGTCCGCTTACTTCAGCGAAGACAGTTTCTGTTCCAGCCCCTTGGCATCGACCGCGCCAGGAATGCGCGAGCCATCGGCAAAGAAGATGGTCGGCGTGCCGGTGACCTTGAGCTTCTTGCCCAGCGCCAGCACATCTTCATGCGGGGCGTTGCAGGAGGCGGCAGCGGCCGGTGCCTCCTTGCCGCTCACCATCCACTCGTTCCAGGCCTTGCTCGGATTGGGTGCGCACCAGATGTTGCGCGACTTCACGATGGAATCCGGCGAGAGAATGTTGTACTGGAAGGTGTAGTAGGTGATGTTGTCCACTTCCTGCAGGGTCTTGTGCAGGCGCTTGCAGTAGATGCAGTTGGGATCCTCGAAGATGGCGATCACGCGCTTGCCATTGCCCTTGACGGTCTTGATGGCCTTGTCCAGCGGCAGGGCCGAGAACGGCGTCTGGTTCAGCGAATCGATCTTTTCCTTGGTGTAGTCGCGATAGCTCTGCGAATCGACCACGCGGCCGATGAAGAGATACTGGGCCTTGGCATCGGTGTAGATGACGTCGCCATCGATCTGGATTTCATAGAGGCCGGCATAGGGCGTCTTGGTGACGGCATCGACCTTGGCATCCTTGCCCAGGCGCGGCTCGATGAGCTTCTTGATGGTGGCCTCGGTGCTGTCGGCGGCCTCGGCTTGCGCATGGGCGCTCACGCCCGCGACGGTGGAAGCCAGCAGCACTGCCGCCATGCTCAGATGGCGCAAGGAGCTCGCACCTGCGGTCAAAAATTTTTTCATACTCGTCCTGATTCAAATCAAACGCGCGCCCAATCTTCGAAACGTCGGCCGCAAAGCCGCGCCGGGACCGGGTTCGCACATGTCTTTCAACAATGTAGGGGGAAGGTGTTGCGCTGGCGAAGACAGGCATCGATACCGCCGCGCTTCGCCAGAGGCCCTACCTTACCTGAAATCACCGTCCCTTACTGCCCCAGCGCATGGGCAATGAGGCGGCGTTTCAGGATGGGCAGATGGTTGACCAGGCTCATGCCGAGGTTGCGCACCAGGCGCACCGGCTCGGCCTCGGTGGAGAAGAGGCGATGCAGGCCGTCTGTTGCGATCTGCATGAGCAGCACTTCTTCCTTGCGGGCGCGGGCATAGCGGCGCAGCACGCGCTCGTCGCCGCAGTCGTACTGCGGTTCACGCTTGAGCAGGATGTCGATCAACGCGGCCACATCGCCGAAGCCCAGGTTCATGCCGTGGCCGGCCATGGGGTGCACGACGTGGGCGGCGTCGCCGATCAAGGCCACGCGCGGGGCGATCATCGCGTGCGGCTTGATCAGGCGCAGCGGGAAGGCCTTGGACACTTCGGGCTGCAGCGGCGTAAGCGCACCCAGCACTGGTGCGGCCCACTGGGCCAGGCGCTCGGCCAGGGCCGACAATGGCAGCTGCAGCAATTGATCGGCCAGCGCCTGGGGCGCGGACCAGACCAGCGAGACGCGGTTGCCCGGCAGCGGCAGCAGGGCAATCACGCCTTCGGTCGGGCTGAACCACTGGTAGGCCACGCCGCGATGGGGCAGCTCGCAGGAGAAATTGGTGACAATGGCGTTCTGGCCGTAGGCGCGGTAATCGAGGCCGATATCGCACTGGCCGCGCACCCAGGAGTTGGCGCCGTCGGCACCGACCACCAGCGCGGCTGACAGCGACTGGCCGGATTCCAGCGTCAGGGTGGCGGTCTCGCCGGCCACTGCCAGCGCGGAGGCGCGGCCGTGCAGCACGCGCACGTTGGGGGCGAAGCGCAGGGCGGCGTCGAGCGCCTGGTCGAGGTTGCGGTCCTCGACGATCCAGGCCAGGGCATCGGTGCGGGCGGCGTAGGCATCGAAGGAAAGCAGGCCGGGGCGGGCTTTCTCGGGCAGGCCATCGCCATGCACGGTCATGTTGTCCACCGGCGCGATGCGGGCGGCATCCATGGCGTCCCAGACGCGCACCGACGACAGCAGGCGGTGCGCG
>NZ_DBIC01000139.1:6750-7086 GCF_002296545.1 Herbaspirillum sp. UBA812
AAACAGCAGGCGGTGCGCGGTATGGTTGAGGGCGTAGACGCGCACGTCCCAGCTGGCGGGATCGGGCGCGGTGGTCGCGGGCGGGGGAGCCAGCAGGGTCACCTTGAAGCCCGCCTGGGCCAGCCCCAGCGCCGCCGTCTTGCCGACCGCGCCGTCGCCGACGATGCAAATGTCAGTGCCAGCCGCAGCCGGCGAAGAAGTATGGGTGTGTGCTTGGGTAGTCATGCTGGCGATTATAAACGGGGTCGCGAAAACTATTTTTCAAAAAGGACTTGCATAATTTTTTAAAGTGTCTATACTTGTCCGTCTTGGCCTGGTAGCTCAGTTGGTAGAGCA
>NZ_DBIC01000139.1:7416-10219 GCF_002296545.1 Herbaspirillum sp. UBA812
TCCTTGTGTCGGTGGTTCGATTCCGCCCCGGGCCACCAAGTTATAGAAAACGCCAACCTTCGGGTTGGCGTTTTTCGTTTCTGCTGCAGAAACCCCTCTGCTCGTGCCTGCTGGTTTCAATTAGCCTTATTCCGCTCCCCCTCCTCGAATCGCAAGAAGCGCTAATTTACGAACTCCCCGAACATCTTTCCGATATGGCTGCTTTCAGCCATGCCATCGACCTGCGAATAACAAACGTTACCGGCATCGAATGGTCACGTGCGGATATGCGTCGACAAGTTGGGTGGGTTCACCATGATGGAAATAAGCATCGTCGTGCCTTGGCTGTGCCTTAAATCATGGGGCACCAGCAATTCTGGCGTCAGGGCTAAATACCATCCAGAATTCGTCTTCACGTACTGTGACCTGTCCTACATTTCCTGGACGAACATCACGGTGTTTCCGGCTGGATCGCTAAGCTGCGCAAGCTTGATGAATCCCAGGTCCTGTATTTCGCTAACGGTAACACCAGCGTTTTGACACACCAATCTCTGTGTCTCGATATCGCGAACACAGCAAGCTACAAATGATTTACCTGCAAGGCTCGGGTCAGGGGCAACTGAAACTTGAATCAAAGCATTTTCTACCAGCTGCCATTCGGCGATTCCCTTACCAGGTGTGATGTCTGGCTTGCGCCCAAGCCATTTGGCGTACCATTCAACGGCTTCGTCGAAATCACTTACATGAAGAACAGAAACAAGACGCGTAAAATTGTTTTCCGGCATAGATTCATCCTCCTAATTAAATTTAGAAATCCGTTCTTTAACTTGCTGCACTCTTAAAGCCATTGTTGGCCCGGAATATTAATCACAAAACGACTGCATCTATTCTTTTCATTATTTTTCCTTCCCAAATCTAACAAGACTGCGAGCCCGCCTGCGCACCTAGGCTCCAGACGTAGCCAGGTTTCCCGCCGGCGATCGAGTCGAACATAACGCAAGCTTTGTTGGTATTTTTCGTTTCTGCGCCAACATTCTTTGGCTTGCTCGGCTTGCTCTTCCTCAGGCCCGCATCCGCGCCCATATCACCTGCAGCAAACTGATTCGTTGCCGGCACAGTCTCCAGCAACTGAGTCAATCCTGGCGTGGACCCAAAGAACCAGCACAACTCACGAGATCGACTTTGACGATACTCGCTTACCTCTTGGTGCAGGCTTTAGAACTCAGCACTTGGCAAGCAGTCTGATCGCGGTTTGATGAGCAATCCCTCCCCTTAACAAGCGAAAACGACAATCATGGACAACACCTACAGCTTTGGCCTGCATACCCAACTTTCCCCTAACGAACTGCTCTTCTACGTCTTCATCGATGAAACGTGCAAAGAGTTTGGCGTAGACGATGTCAGTGCCGCGGCCGCTGCTCTCGCCGGTCGACATCGGATTCCCGGCAGAAACAAGCCTTCCGGCGCCACGAAACAGACATCGGTGGCGTCCATCGTGGGACGCAGATCTCTCAACTGCGACTTGAAAAGGAAGATTCTTCCCACGCTCAATAACCAAAGCATCAAAGCGCTGAACACGCTGATGACAAAGAATATCGGCAAGTGCGTCGGTCGTGCCCTTCCCCTGGTCGGGTATGCTGTGTCGGCCCATAACGTCGCGTCGATCAAGAGCCGTTCCGTTGCGAACTATAATCGCCGGGTCAGAACGGAAGACAAGGTCTTGTGATACGCGCTATCGCTTGGGAAAGATTGGAAGCTTGGGTCCGCAAGGAAAATGCCACTAGCCCTAAAAAGCAACTGACCCGCGATACTCAACTTGACGACGATCTTGATGTTACCGGCGATGAGGCTGAAGATTTCATGGAGCACTTCTTTAAAGAATTCTCCATCGACTTCGGGGACTACAATTTTGATCACTATTTTGTCCCCGAAGGCTTCAGTCCACTTGAGATTTTCCTGCTGCTGATCTCGAAGAAAAAGCGGGCTTCCTACGACAGGCCACCAATCACCCTGGGCATGCTCTACCAGGCCGCCCTTGATGGCCGATGGGATTGCGCCCGCCTGGATTCACTGTCATCACTTTCACAGACTTGAATCAACACAACCCATCACGCCAGCTGATAACACAAAAACAGAAAAACAAAACCGAGCTGATCGCAACGTGCACATCGTTACAACCTCAGCTCAATTCCTCTCCCCCCCATTGACGAACCGCACCTCCACCCGCCGGTTGCGTTCATCACTGGCTGCCAGCCCCGGCAGCGGTTGCGAATCCCCATACCCCGCCACGATCACGCGGCGCGCCGCTTCCGGCGCACTGCGCCCGATCAGCAGCAAGCGCGCTTCGCGGGCACGCGCCGCCGACAGCGTGAAGTTGTCATCGTAGACCGTGCAATACGCGCGCACATCAGTCACCGGGGCCTTCACCGGCTTGTCATCCGTATGGCCTTCCACATAGATGCGGCCCGCCGGATGCTGCTGCAAATACTCCGCAATCCGCTCCTCGACCTGCGCAAACGCGGCCCGTGCTTCCGGCTCCACACAAGCACTGCCGCGACGGAATGCCCCCTCTTTCAGCGTAATTTTCCCCGCCTCGGTATCGACAGCCACCAGGTTGGAAGCGCCCTGCTGCGCAAACACCGTCTGCACCTGGCGCAACACGACCGTCAATCCCGGCCCGTCGGATTCGCGGCGGGCCGTCGCCGGTGCGGCTGGCGGTGGTGCAGCTTCAGCCGCTGCAGGCGCCGGTTGGGCGGGTGCTGCAGCGGGCAAGGGAGCAGCCGGTGGCGGTGCCGGCGTGGAAGCGGATGCCACCTGCGGTGCC
>NZ_DBIC01000375.1:0-38727 GCF_002296545.1 Herbaspirillum sp. UBA812
TCACCCGCCTCCACCGGCAGTTTGCGGGCACTGACCAGATCCCAGTTGAAGCGGTCGTAGTTGGAAGGCCGCGCGCGCTTGCCATTGCGGATGTCCAGGATCATGTAATAGCGATCCTCGTCGTTGGGGTCGCCCGTGGTCACGTAGGCGCGCGCGAACTTGGTCATGTCCTCGGTGGTGCGGCGCAGTTCATTGGCCAGCGCGGCGGAGTCGTAGCGGGACTGATGCGCTTGCTCCAGCGCAGTATTGGCCTGGCGCAGCGTATCGGTGAGACTGATCACCACCGCCACCAGGATGGACAGGACTACAGCCAGCCAGATGAAGATCTGCTTGATGCTCATCCTGTTGGTCATCGATTCTTGCATGCTCGCTTCCCCTCGTGGTGCGGGTCCCTTGATCGGGCCCGTCATGGTGCCGACGCCACACTGCGTTCGGCGTAGGCCGCCGTATTGCCTTGTTCCTGTTGCTGGGTGTGCTGCACCAGGTGCGGAATATCCAGGATCAGCGCGACCCGGCCATCACCCAGGATGGTCGATCCCGACAATCCCTTGACCTTGCCGAACAGCCGCCCCAGCGGTTTGATCACCGCCTGGCACTCGCCCAGCAAGCCATCGACCAGCAATCCGGCGCGCAATTGTCCGTACTGGACGATTACCAGGCTCTTGCGCGCACGCGCCTGTTCGCGTGCCGGCAGATCGAACAGCTCGCGCAGCGGGACAAACGGCAAAGGCTCGCCACGGACCGCGACGATATGGCTGCCGTTCTGGCGCGGCGGCATGTCGATGCACTCCACCACCATGTCCAGCGGAATCACGAACACCGCATTGCCGACCACCACCTGGAAGCCCGAGATGATGGCCAGTGTCAGCGGCAGGCGGATGCGGACCACGGTGCCACGCCCAGGTTCGGTATCGATGGCCACCTCGCCCTGCAGGGCATCGATGTTGCGCTTGACCACATCCATGCCGACACCGCGTCCGGAAAGTTCGGTGACCTGCTCGGCGGTGGAAAAGCCGGGCTCGAAGACGAAGCGGTAGATCTCGGCATCGCTGAGTTCGGCCTCCGGCGTCGTCAATCCTTGGGCGATGGCCTTTTCCAGAATGCGCGTGCGATCCATGCCCCGGCCATCGTCCATCACCTCCACCAGCACGCTGCCGGATTCATGCATGGCATTGAGCCGCAGCGAGGCCTTGGCCGGCTTGCCGGCGGCAATGCGCTCGGCGGCAGGCTCGATGCCGTGGTCGATGGCATTGCGCACGATGTGCATCAGCGGATCAGCCAGGCGCTCCACCATGGATTTGTCCAGCTCGGTCTCGGAGCCGGTCATGGTGAGATCGATATCCTTGTCGAGATCGCGGGCGATGTCGCGCACGATGCGCGGGAAGCGCTGGAACACCTCATTGATCTGCACCATCCGCAACGTGAGCGCGGCATCGCGGATCTGTTCCATCAGGCTGTCGATGGCCTGAGTGGCCTCCTCGAACTGGCTGTCCTTGCGGCGTCGGGCAATCAGGCGCGCACTGGCACCGGCGATGACCAGCTCGCCCACCAGGTCGATCAGCTGGTCCAGCTTGGAGACCTCGATCTTGATGAACTTCTGTTCCTGCGCACGCCGCTCGTCCAGCGGGCGCGGCCGCGCACCGGCGCCGGGCGCGGCCACCGGCACTGCGGGGGCGGCGGCGTCAGCGAGCGTGGCTGCGCCGAGGCAGCGCCATTGGGCTTCGTTGAACAAGTCCAGGCTGCGCCATTGGGTGGCCAGGCGCGCCGCATCGTCGGGGGCGAGCCGCTGCAGCACCGTCGCATACGCCGCCAGGGGACTCTGCGGCGGCAGGATATCGATGCGGCTGTCATCGCGTACGAATTCGAACACGTCTTCCAGCGTCTGCCGGGTGGAGTCGGAGGCCAGGCAGATTTCCACGCCCAGGTAGCAGCTCTCGGCATCCATGGCCGCCGCTTCGGGAATGTCTGCCTCCACCGGCAGGATGGCGACGATGCGGCCCAGCGAACGCAGGTAGTGCAGGAAAGACAGGGGATCGAGTCCATCACGCAGGACATTCTCATTGAACTGCAGCGACAGGTGCCAGTAGGGATAATCGGCCGTCGCCTGCAGGGCCGCGTCCCGGTGGGCATCGCCGCCGTGGGCCGCGTCCGCCGAGGCACTGCCGGTGAGCCGCTGCAGCAGCCGCGCCGGCTCGCTGGCGGCCTCGCCCGGTGCGCTGGCCGACTGCGCGACCTCGGCCAGTGCAGCCAGCAGCGTGGCACGGCGTTCGGCATTGGGCTCCTCGGCTTCCTGGTTGCGCTCGATGGCATCGACCAGATCACTGACGTAATCGCCACACTGCAGCAGCAACGACATCATGGGCGCGTTCAGGGGCAGGCGTTCTTCACGGACCAGATCCAGCACATGCTCCACCTGATGCGTGAACTGCACGATGCTGTCGAAGGCGAACAGGCCGGCCGAACCCTTGATGGTATGGGCGGCGCGGAAGATGGCGTTGATGCTGTCGCGGCTCGGTCCCTCCATCTCGATCTGCAGCAAGGCCGCTTCCATGGCCACGAGCAGTTCGCGGGCTTCCTGGACGACGGCGTCGCGGGCGGAGTCCTTTTTCATGCGGCCTCCACGGCAGGGCTGAAGCGCTCATGCAATTGCAGCAGGTCCAGCGTGGCCAGCACGGCCGGACTGTAGACACCGATTTCCAGCTGCCGTCCACTGGCGGCCAGCTCGCGCCGCAACAGCAGCAGCAGCTGGATGCCGGCCGTGTCCAGCTCATCCACGCCGGACAGGTCGAGCACCACCTGCGTCTGCGGCAGCGTCAGGGCGTGCAGCAGCTCCGGCTTGCGCTCGGCCGCCTGGAAAATGGTCAGTCCGCCGCTCACGGTGAGCAGCAGCCTGTCCTCTTGCACGGAATACGTCAGCGGCATCGTCGGGTTCTCGGCATTCTCTTCAAGGGTCCGTGGTGTGCCTTACGGCTGTACCAGCTTGGCCACGGCATCGAGCAGCACCGGCGGCAGGAAGGGCTTGTGCACCCAGGCGCGGATGCCGGCGGCCTTGCCTTCCTGCTTGCGCGCTTCGCTGCTTTCGGTGGTCAGCATGATGACGGGGGTGAATTTGTAGGCGGGCATCTGCTTCATCTCGCGCACGAAGGACAGGCCATCCAGATTGGGCATGTTGAGGTCGGAAATGACCAGATTGAACTTGCGGCCATCCAGTTTCTTGAGCGCTTCCAGGCCGTCAGCCGCTTCTTCGACCTGATAGCCGGCGCTCTTCAGGGCCGCCGTGATGGTCTGCCGCAGGCTGAAGGAATCGTCGACGATCAATATGCATTTTTCCATCTCGGTGCCTCGTGATCTCAGAAAAAATCCACCTGCGACGGTGGCGCGGGATGGCCCTGCTGGCCGGCATGCATCTGGCGTTGTTCCTGGGTGGTATAGGTCTTTTCAAGATCAGTCAGCCACTGCTGCGGCGAGGGCAGCGCCCGCGCCTCGGCGGCCGCGCTGCGCAGGCGCAGGATGTCCTGCTGCACGTGATCCAGGATCTGGCTGATGCGGTCCTGGAATTGCAGGTGTACCAGGATGTCGCATACTTCGCGGTCGACTTCGCGGCCTTCGTCTTCCAGCGTTTCCATGGTCGTGGTGAGCTTCATGGCGGAGTGGCGGAAGTCGGCGATGATCTGGTCGATCACGGCGCGCGAGTTTTCGGCGATCCCTTCGGTATCAGCCGCATCCCCGGTGGCACCGATGGCCGCCATGATCTGCTGGCGCGCGCTCTTGGCGCGGGCAGCGATCTGGCGGCTGTTCTCGGCCGAGCGCTCGGCCAGTTCCTGCCAGCTCTGCTCGTCGCTGAGCAGATCAGTCACGCCGGTCTGGCCGGCCAGTTGCTCGTTCTGCTGGGCCAGGCGGCGAATCTCGTCATTGGCCGCCATCAGGCTGTCGAACTTGGTCACCAGCACCTGGCGCGAGGCCAGCATGCCTTCCAGCGCCGAGGCAATCGCACCCAATTGTTCAGCAGCGTGCTGCACGGTCTGCAGGATCTCGCCATTGGCGCTATGTCGGGCGGGGTCCAGTGCGCCGCCCAGGCGCTCGTGGATGCCGACGAAGCGGGCCGTCAAGCCGTCAATGGCCGATTGCGTCTGGGCCCGCGCCAGTTGCACATTGCCCTGCCACACCGGCAGCACTTCGCGGACCAGTTCGGCCAGGGGCGCGGTGCTCTCAACTGCGCCAGCCGGCTCGGCTGCCATCACCGGCTCTATCGGCAGCCCGGCAGCAGCAAGCCCTGCCGCAGGTGGCAAGGATGACTGCGGCGCGGCCATGGCGGGCACCGCCGGGGCGGGCAGGCAAGTCAGGTAGAAGGCCCCGCCGATCAGCAGGCCGACCAGTGCCCCCAGCCACCAGTGTTGGGCCAGCATCATGAACAGCAGCAGATTCACCAGGCACAGCATCGGCAAGATATTGCGAAGCGATTTCACAGCCACGTTTTCCTGTTGGTTGTTGTCAGCTCGGGGCAAACCGCACGGCCATGATCGCGATGCACACAGCCCGCCCTTGACGGTGTTTACGGCAACGATGCGCGCTTCTTTGGCAACCCCGCCCGGTGCGCAGGCGAAGTTGGCGGCGGCAAAGGCGATTCAGCACCTCCGGCACCCACCGCCGCCCGGCACTAATGGCGCTTGCAGCGGGTCTATCCTGCGCGCACTGACCCACAGCCTATTGTGCTGGCTGCCCGGGTCTCGCCTTGCGTGGAATAAAGGCCGAATTCCGGTTGAGTTGTCTGCACCAACGGACAATCATCGGAAAGTTGCCAAGAATCAACAAAAAGCCAGGTCGACCATTCAGGCCGGCCGCAATGAAATCAACTACAATGCCGCACCCGGCGTGCCGGGGGAAAGACACCATGGAACTGGAAAGCTATCGCTATATCGCAATCGACGGCCCGATCGGGGCTGGCAAGACTTCGCTGGCCACGCGCCTGTCGGCGCTCTGGGGCGCACAGGCCGTGCTGGAGCAGCCGGAAGGCAATCCCTTCCTGGCGGAGTTTTACCGGGATGCTGCACGGCATGCCTTCCAGACCCAGGTTTTTTTCCTCCTGCAGCGCATGAGGCAGTTGCAGGCACCGCTGGATCCGGCGCAGCTGGAGGGACGCTTCATTGCCGACTTCATGCTGGAAAAGAACATCCTGTTCGCACAGCTGACCCTGGCTGGCGATGAACTGGCGCTCTATGACGCCTTGTATCGCCAGTTGCAGCCCAAAGCGCGGGTGCCGGACCTGGTGATCCACCTGCAGGCACCGGCCGATGTTCTGCAGACCCGCATCGCCGCGCGCGGGATCGCCATGGAGGAAGCCATCTCCCTGGATTACCTGCAACGGCTGTCGGAGTGCTACAGTCAATTTTTCTATCATTACCAAGACGCGCCGGTACTGACCGTCAACACCGAGCATCTGGATCCGGCCCACAGCGATGCCGATCTGGCCATCCTGCTGCAGCACATCCAGGAGATGCACGGGCCGCGCGCCTTTCTCAATCACGGAGGTTGAATCTTTCATGGCAGGCTATCTTCAGGAATCGGGCGCGGCACGCGCCAAGCCGGTGACCACCCACACCCTGCAGGCGATGCGCGCCAAAGGCGACAAGATCAGCATGCTGACCTGTTATGACGCCAGCTTCGCCACGCTCATGGAGCGCGCCGGGCTGGAAACGGTGCTGATCGGCGACTCCCTGGGCATGGTCTGCCAGGGCCATGATTCAACCCTGCCGGTGACGATCCAGGATGTGGCCTATCACACGGCGGCCGTCGCGCGCGGCACCCGCACCATGCTGATCATCGCCGACCTGCCCTTCGGCACCTACCCGACCCGCGAGGAAGCCTTCCGCAACGCCGCGCTGCTGATGCAGGCGGGCGCGCAGATGGTCAAGCTGGAAGGCGGCGTGTGGCTGGCCGATACCATCAAGTTCCTCACCGAGCGCGGCATCCCGGTATGCGCACACATCGGCCTGACACCCCAGTCGGTGCACCAGCTGGGTGGCTTCAAGGTGCAGGGCAAGACCAGCGATGGCGCCACGCAGCTGCATGCGGATGCGCTGGCGGTACAGCAGGCGGGCGCTTCGCTGGTGGTCATCGAAGCGGTGCCGGCCACGCTGGGCAAGGAAGTGACCGACCGCCTGGCCATCCCCACCATCGGCATTGGCGCCGGCCCCGATTGCTCGGGCCAGGTGCTGGTGATGCATGACATGCTGGGCGTGTTCCCGGGCCACAAGAGCCGCTTCGTGCGCAACTTCATGGATGGGGCCAGCGGCATCGAGGAGGCGGTGCGCCACTATGTGGCGGCCGTGAAGGATGGCAGCTTCCCTGCGCAGGAGCATTGCTTCTGAGGCCTTGATTCAGGCTGTGGACAAGAAAAAGGCCAGCGAGATCGCTGGCCTTTTGCTTTGCTGCCGATGATGCAGATGCTGCTGATTACTCGAAGAATTCCTTGACCTTGTCCTTCCAGGTCTTGGTCTGCGGGCTGTGCTTGGCGCCGCCTTCGGTGGTGAGCTGCTCGAACTCGCGCAGCAGTTCCTTCTGGCGATCGGTCAGCTTGACCGGGGTTTCCACCACGACGTGGCAGAACAGGTCGCCCGCGTAACCGGAACGCACGCCCTTGATGCCCTTGCCGCGCAGGCGGAAGGTCTTGCCGCTCTGGGTCCCTTCGGGAATCGAGAAGGAGGCCTTGCCATTCAGGGTCGGCGCTTCGATCTCGCCACCCAGTGCCGCCTTGGCGAAGGAGATCGGCATCTCGCAATGCAGGTCGTCGCCATCGCGCTGGAACACGTCGTGCGGCTTGATGTGAATTTCCACATACAGGTCGCCCGGGGGACCGCCATTGACGCCCGGTTCACCGTTGCCGGAGGAACGGATGCGCATGCCATCGTCGATGCCTTCGGGGATCTTCACTTCCAGCGTCTTGTTGCGCTTGATGCGGCCGGCACCGGCGCAGGTGGTGCAGGGTTCCGGAATGATCTTGCCGCTGCCGTGGCACTTGGGGCAGGTCTGCTGGATGCTGAAGAAGCCCTGCTGCATGCGCACCTGGCCATGACCGCCGCAGGTGGTGCAAGTGACCGGAGAGGTGCCGGGCTTGGCACCGCTGCCGTGGCAGGTATCGCACTGATCCCAGGACGGCACGCGGATGGTGGTGTCGAAGCCGTGCGCAGCCTGTTCCAGCGTGATTTCCAGGTTGTAGCGCAGGTCGGCGCCGCGATAGACCTGCGGGCCGGAGCTGCGGCCGCGACCACCGCCGCCGCCGCCAAAGATATCGCCGAAGATGTCGCCGAAGGCATCGGCAAAGCCGCCCGCGCCGGCACCGCCGCCACCACCCATGTTGGGGTCGACGCCGGCATGGCCGTAGCGGTCGTAGGCCTCGCGCTTCTGCGGGTCCGACAGCATCTCGTAGGCTTCCTTGACCTCCTTGAACTTGTCTTCCGCACCCTTGCTGTCCGGGTTGCGGTCAGGATGGTACTTCATCGCCAGCTTGCGATAAGCCTTCTTGATTTCGTCGTCGCTGGCGTTCTTCGCCAGTCCGAGCACTTCGTAAAAATCGCGTTTTGCCATGTTGTATAACCCACCTTGTTATTGTGTTCCGTCGCTGCTGCGATGGCCTGCATCTGCGGCCGCGCAAGCACGACCGGAAACCAACAATGTGAAAAAGCCGAGTTCAGCTTTTGACTGCGGACTCGGCGTACCGGCCTGGCCGAAAAAACAACCCGGCCGGGTGGATGCTTCTCAAAAATCCGCCCGGGCTGCGGAAAAACCGCACCCGGGCGCGAGCGCTGACCTCCGATGAAACGAGGCGTCAGTCCCGGATTACTTCACTTCCTTGAAGTCGGCGTCGACCACGTTGTCGTCCTTCGGGGCTGCACCGGCGGCACCGGCCTGAGCACCTGCGGCGCCCGCAGCACCACCGGCGGCAGCGGCTTGCGCCTGCTGGTCGGCGTACATCTTCTCGCCCAGCTTCTGCGCCGCGGTCGACAGGGCTTCGGTCTTGGCATCGATGGTGGCCTTGTCGTCACCCTTCAGGGCTTCTTCCAGGTTCTTGATGGCGGCTTCGATGACTTCCTTCTCACCGGCTTCCAGCTTGTCGCCGTATTCGCCCAGGGCCTTCTTGGTCGAGTGCACCAGCGCATCACCCTGGTTGCGGGTCTCGGCCAGTTCCTTCAGGCGCTTGTCTTCCTCGGCGTTGGCTTCGGCGTCGCGCACCATCTTTTCGATCTCTTCTTCATTCAGGCCGGAGTTGGCCTTGATGGTGATCTTGTTTTCCTTGCCGGTGGCCTTGTCCTTGGCGCCCACGTGCAGGATGCCGTTGGCGTCGATGTCGAAGGTCACTTCGATCTGCGGGGTGCCGCGCGGTGCCGGCGGGATGCCTTCCAGGTTGAATTCGCCCAGGGCCTTGTTGCCCACGGCCATTTCACGCTCGCCCTGGTAGACCTTGATGGTCACGGCCGGCTGGTTGTCGTCGGCAGTGGAGAACACCTGGCTGAACTTGGTCGGGATGGTGGTGTTCTTCTTGATCATCTTGGTCATGACGCCGCCCATGGTTTCGATACCCAGCGACAGCGGGGTCACGTCCAGCAGCAGCACGTCCTTGCGGTCGCCCGAGAGGACCGAACCCTGGATGGCGGCACCGACGGCCACGGCTTCGTCGGGGTTCACGTCACGGCGCGGATCCTTGCCGAAGAATTCCTTCACCTTCTCGATGACCTTGGGCATGCGGGTCATGCCGCCGACCAGGATCACGTCGTCGATGTCAGACACCTTCACACCGGCATCCTTGATGGCGGTACGGCAGGGTTCGATGGTCTTGGCGATCAGTTCCTCGACCAGGGACTCCAGCTTGGCGCGGGTGATCTTCAGGTTGAGGTGGACCGGCGCGCCATTGGCCATGGCGATGTAGGGCTCGTTGATCTCGGTCTGTTGCGAGGACGACAGCTCGATCTTGGCGCGTTCGGCCGAAGCCTTGATGCGCTGCAGGGCGATGGCGTCCTTGGACAGGTCCAGGCCATTGATCTTCTTGAATTCCTCGATGATGTAGTCGATCAGGCGCTGGTCGAAGTCTTCGCCGCCCAGGAAGGTGTCACCGTTGGTGGACAGCACTTCGAACTGCTTTTCGCCATCGACGTCAGCGATTTCGATGATGGACACGTCGAAAGTACCGCCGCCCAGGTCATACACGGCGATCTTGCGGTCACCCTTTTCAGCCTTATCCAGGCCGAACGCCAGCGCCGCTGCGGTCGGCTCGTTGATGATGCGCTTGACGTCCAGACCGGCGATGCGGCCGGCGTCCTTGGTGGCCTGGCGCTGGGCGTCGTTGAAGTAGGCCGGAACCGTGATGACGGCTTCGGTGACTTCTTCGCCCAGGTAGTCTTCGGCGGTCTTCTTCATCTTGCGCAGGACTTCAGCGGAAATCTGCGGCGGGGCCAGCTTCTTGTCGCGCACGCCGATCCAGGCGTCGCCGTTGTCGGCGGCCACGATCTGGTAGGGCATCAGGTTGATGTCCTTCTGCACTTCTTTCTCGGTGAACTTGCGGCCGATCAGGCGCTTGGCGGCGTAGATAGTGTTCTTCGGGTTGGTGACGGCCTGGCGCTTGGCGGGTGCGCCGACCAGGATTTCGCCGTCTTCCTGATACGCAATGATGGAAGGCGTGGTACGCGCGCCTTCGGAGTTCTCGATCACCTTGGGCTGGTTGCCTTCCATGACGGAAACGCAAGAGTTGGTGGTGCCCAGGTCAATACCAATGATTTTTCCCATGATTTTTCCTTCGTTCTTTCAGCCCTGGATGTCGGGCTACAGGTGTTTTGAATGGTTTGAATATGTGGAGGAAAGATGGACTTTCAAGCGCCGGAACCACCGGATGAAGCAAAAATGATGCCGTTTGCCTCTTTTCCCTTCCGGCGCCGGTCCGCTTACTTTCCCTGGGCCACCGTCACCAGCGCCGGACGCAGCAGACGGTCGGAAATCATATAGCCTTTTTGCAGCACGGCAACCACCGTGTTGGCTTCCTGCTCGGCCGGCACGGCCGAGACGGCCTGGTGCTTCATCGGGTCGAGCTTCTCGCCGGTTTGCGGGCTGACTTCCTGCAGCTTGTTCTTCTCGAAGGCCGAGGAGAGTTGCTTCAAGGTCATGTCCACGCCTTCCTTGAGCGATTCCAGCGAGGCGTTTTCGATCTTCAGGGCCATTTCCAGGCTGTCCTTGACCGCCAGCAGCGATTCGGCGAAGCCCTCGATGGCGAACTTGTGAGCCTTGGCGATGTCTTCCTGAGCACGGCGGCGGATGTTCTCGCCTTCGGCACGGGCACGCAGGAAGGCGTCCTGCATCTCGGCAGCCTTTGCTTCGGCTGCGGCCAGCTTGTCTTCCAGCGTGGGCTCGGCAGCGGCAGCCGGAGCAGCCTGCTCGGCGGCGGTGGCAGCAGCGGCGTCAGCAGCCTGGTTGTCTTGCTGGACGGATGGGTTTTCCTGTTTTTCCATGTCTTGCATTCCTGAATTACCTCCAACAAATCAATGATTTACGTGCGTGCGGCAGCCTGATGTGAAGCGCCGTCCGCCAAGGGATGCGGCACAAGTAGGGCATGTCCCTGCTTTTTCAAGGGCTTTTTGGCACTTTCCGGCGACTTTTTGCCTGTTTCTGCGATTTCAAGAAGAAAAATGTTACGCGCGCTTACAGAAATTACGGGGTCTGACTTCAAGTTAATTCGACCCCGACCTAAACTGAATTCGAGTTCCCGCCCTTTGGGGCAGGCTCGTTTGACGGCATTTCCACTTCCCCTCATCGCTTGTCGCGCCAACAAGGTGTCATCATGAAACTGCCACTGATTGCGGCCATTATCTTCGTTGCCCTGTACAGCCTGCTGGCTACTGCCTGGATCAGCTATACGCATCTGGTGAGCGAATACACGCTCTGAGCGCCGCTACCCCCCGGTTTTTTTCTTGTATGAACGATCTGGTCGCCCTGCACCAGGCAAGATCATTGCCGGACAGACAACATCAGCGACAGTAAAGGCGTTCAGCCTGCCATTTTAGCAGGCTGAAGGGCGCTGACCGCCACAGGTCGGCGGTCGATATGAAGCTTTCTGAAAAATCAGCGATCCGCGCCGAGTGCTTTTGCCCGCTCTGCGGCGATCGCCTGCTGGCGCGCCATCTCTTCGCGGGCGGCGGCATTGCTCATGGTCGGCCAGCCGGCCAGGTGCTGCTCGACGATCTCCACCATGCCGTTGATCCAGGCCGGTGATTCATTCAGGCAGGGGATGAAGTGAAACTCCTTGCC
The DNA here is from genome assembly GCF_002296545.1 of Herbaspirillum sp. UBA812. Lineage (NCBI taxonomy): Bacteria > Pseudomonadati > Pseudomonadota > Betaproteobacteria > Burkholderiales > Oxalobacteraceae > Herbaspirillum > Herbaspirillum sp. UBA812. The sequence goes on from NZ_DBIC01000375.1 coordinate 11,290, forward strand.
GCCTGCGTGCAGGAAGTCTTCCTTCACTTCCATGGCGATTTCTTCCAGGGTTTCCAGGCAGTCGCTGGTGAAACCGGGACACATCACATCGATGCGGCGCACGCCTTGCCGGCCCAGTTCCTGGGCGGTGGGCGCGGTGTAAGGCTGCAGCCATTCGGCCTTGCCGAAGCGCGACTGGAAGGTGACCTGATACTGCTCATCGGTCAGCCCCAGCGACTCCGCCAGCAGGCGGGCGGTCTTGTAGCACTCGCAATGGTAAGGGTCACCCAGCATCAGCGTGCGCTTGGGCACGCCGTGGAAGCTCATCAGCAGCTTGTCCGGCCGGCCGTGCAGGTCCCAGTGATCCAGCACCGACTGGCGCAGCGCCTGGATGTAGGCATCCTGGTCGTGATAGTTGCGGATCAGGCGCAGCTCGGGAATGTTGCGCACCTGCCGGTAATGGTCGAAGACAGCATCGAAGATGGAAGCGGTGGTCGTGCCCGAATACTGCGGATAGGCCGGCAGCACCAGGATGCGCGTGCAGCCCTGTTGCTTCAGCTGATCCAGCACTTCGGGCAGCGACGGCGTGCCATAGCGCATGGCATACACCACCTGCAACTGATGATGGCCGCGCCCGGCCAGTTGCACCGCCAGCGCAGCGGCCTGGCGCTGTGTATGCACGCGCAGCGGCGAGCCTTCCTCGGTCCAGATGCTGGCGTATTTCTCGGCCGACTTGGAGGAGCGGAAGGGCAGGATGATGCCGTTGAGAATGAACCACCACACCGCACGCGGGATTTCCACTACACGCGGGTCCGACAGGAATTGCTTGAGGTAGCGTCGCAGCGCGCCTGCATTGGGCGCATCGGGCGTGCCGAGATTGACCAGCACCACGGCGGTGGAGGCCGGGCTGCCGTGGGTGTAGGGAGGTTCTTTGCGGAAGGGCATGGTCGTTGAGCTTGGGTTTCTTGATGTTCTTGGTGTGAAGGCGATCAGGAAGCCAGCAGCTCGCGCGCATGCTTGCGCGTGGTGGCCGTGATTTCCAGTCCGCCCAGCATGCGGGCAATTTCTTCCACGCGCGCCTTGGGGTCCAGCCCGTCGATGTCGGAGAGGGTCTTGCCGCCCTCGCTGCGCTTCTTGACCTGGTAGTGCTGGTTGGCCTGGCTGGCCACCTGCGGCAAGTGCGTCACGCTCAGCACCTGGCGCTCCTGGCCGAGACGCTTCAAGAGCCGTCCGACCACTTCGGCGACGGCACCGCCGATGCCGCTGTCGACTTCATCGAAGATCAGGGTCGGTACCGTGGTGGCGGCCGAGGCGATCACCGAGATGGCCAGCGAGATGCGCGCCAGTTCACCGCCCGAGGCCACTTTGGCCAGTGCGCGCGGCGCCACGCCGGCGTGGCCGGCCACCAGGAATTCCACCTGTTCCAGCCCGTAAGCGGCAGGCTCCACTTCATTGAGCGCGATCTCGAAGCGTCCACCGGCCATCGACAGATCCTGCATGGCGGCCGTGACCGCCTCGCCCAATGCGGCCGCGGCCTTGGCGCGCGCCTTGGAGAGTTTCTGCGCCTGCGCCAGATAGGCTTGCTTGAGCTTGTCTTCCTGCGCGCGCAGAGCATCGAGGTCGCTGGCATCGGCCAGTTGCTTCAATTCTTCGGAGAGCTTGCGATGCTCCTCGGGCAGCTCATCGGGCTGCACGTGGAATTTGCGGGCGGTCGAATGGATGGCTTCCAGGCGCTCTTCCACTTCCTGCAGGCGCGCGGGGTCGAGTTCAACGCGGCCGAGATAATCATTCAAGGCATAGACCGCTTCCTGCAGCTGGATCTGCGCCGGTTCCAGCGCATCGAGCACCGGCTTCAGGGCAATATCGACATCGACCAGCTTGGTCAGCTTCTGCGTGATCGAGGAGAGTTGCGAGAGGATCGGCGACTCCGATTCCGAGATCACGCCCAGCGCCTCCTGCGCGCCACCAATAAGCGCCGCGGCATGCGACAGCCGACTGTGCTCGGTGCTGATGTCAGCCCATTCGCCGGGCTTGACGGCCAGCTTGTGCAGCTCGGCCACCTGCCACTCCAGGCGCTCGCGCTCCAGCAGCACATTGCGCGCATCCTGCTCGAACTGCTCACGCTGGCGGGCCAGGGCGCGCCAGGTCTTGTAGGCAACCGCCACCTCGCGGGCAGGTTCCAGCAGACCGGCCTGGCTGTCCAGCAACTGGCGCTGGGCATCGGCTTTCATCAGGGATTGATGGGCATGCTGGCCGTGGATGTCCACCAGCATCTCGCCGACTTCGCGCAATTGCGCGGCGGTGGCGGCGCTGCCGTTGATGTAGGCCTTGCTGCGGCCGGCATTGTCGATCACCCGGCGCAGCAGCACGCCGTCGTGCTCGCCGCTGAATTCGTGTTCGTCCAGCCAGGCCATCACTTCCGGCGTGGCGGTGAAGTCGGCGCTCACATCCGCCTTGGCCGCGCCCTCGCGCACCACGCTGGGATCGCCCCGTCCGCCCATGGCCAGCGCCAGGGCATCGATGAGGATGGATTTGCCGGCGCCGGTTTCGCCGGTGAAGACGGAGAATCCGCGCGCGAATTCGAGCTCGATGGCATCGACAATCACGAAGTCGCGAATCGTTAAGGTACGCAGCATGGTGGTCTCGCAGCGGGTTGGACGGACAGGCCAGTATGCTCAAGCGAGCCGGCACGCGATGGCCGGGCTTGATGCGCGCTTATTGTAATCGGCCTTCTATGGAGGGGTATTCATTCCAGTGCAGCTTCTCGCGCAGGGTATCGAAATAACTCCAGCCCTCGGGATGCAGGAAAGTGATCTTGTGCGCCGAACGGCGGATCACGATGCGGTCGCCATGCAGCACGCTGGTCAAGGATTGCATGTCGAAGTTGGCGCTGACCTCGCGCCCGGCCACCACCTGGATCACGATCTCGCAGGAATCCGACAGCGTGATGGGACGGTTGGACAGCGAATGCGGAGAAATCGGCACCATCACGATCCCGTGCAGGCTGGGATGCAGGATGGGGCCGCCGGCCGACAAGGCATAGGCGGTGGAACCGGTGGGCGTGGCCACGATGAGGCCATCGGAACGCTGGTTGTACATGAAGCGGCCATCGACCTCCACCCGCAGCTCGACCATGCCGGAGGTGGAGCCGCGCGCCACCACCACATCGTTCAGGGCCAGCGCCCGGAAGATCTCGCTGCCCTCGCGGTAGACCCGCGCTTCCAGCAGCGAACGCGACTCGGCTTCGACCTTGCCTTCCAGCATGTCGGCCAGAGCCGGTATCATGCGGTCCTGGGCGATATCAGTGATGAAGCCCAGGCGCCCCTGGTTGATGCCGATCAGCGGCACGTTGTAGGGTGCCAGCTGGCGCGCAATGCCGAGCATGGTGCCGTCGCCGCCGACCACGATGGCCACGTCGGCGTGATGCCCGATCTGCTCGGGCGTCATGCTGTCATAGCCTTGCAGGGCGATGTTCTCGGCAGTCTCGGACTCGAAGACCACGGTGTGGCCGTGCGACTCGAGGAACACCGCGATGTCCGACAAGATCTGCGCGATGCCGACGGCCTGGAACTTGCCGACGATGGCGACGGTTTTGGGTACGGCTGCCTGAACGGGTAATTTGATGGGCCACATGCTGCGGATTAGACCATAATTTGAGATGACATTGTAATGAAACCAAGCGCTTCCTCCCTGCCCTCCTCGCCCGCTCCCTCCCCCATCGAGGCGGTCCTGTTCGATCTCGACGATACCCTGTGGGCCATCGAACCGGTGCTGGTGCGTGCCGAAGGCCTGCTCTACGACTGGCTGCGCGAGCATGCACCCGCCGTGGTGGCGGCCCATACCATTGCCAGCCTGCGCGAACGCCGCATGGCCCTGATGAAGACCAACCCGATGTACCGCATCGACCTCTGGAAGCTGCGCCACACGGCGCTCTCCGAGGTCTTCCGCGAGCATGACGTGGACCTGGCGCTGGTCGATCCGGCCATGGCCCTGTTCTCCGAAGCGCGCAGCACGGTGGCGTTGTTCGATGACGTCGAACCGGCGCTGTTGCGCATGAAGGGCCGGCTCACGCTGGGTTCGGTCTCCAACGGCTTTGCCGACCTGGAGTGCATCGGCCTGGCCGGGCACTTCGGAGTCTCGATTGCGGCGCATCGCTTCGGCCGCGCCAAACCGGACCCGGCCATCTTCCACGCCGCCTGCGAGGCACTGCAGGTCGCCCCGGCAGCCACCGTCTATGTCGGCGACGATCCGCTGCTGGACGTGCAAGGTGCGCAGCGGGCCGGTTTGCGGGCAGTATGGATGAACCGTTTCGACCGTACCCTGCCCGAAGGCATCACCCCCGACGCCATCTGCCGCGACCTGCATGAGCTGCACGACTGGCTGCAGGCGCAAGCCTGAACCTTCGTACAATTTTTGGAAGAACTGACGCGGCCGTCACATTTACCGGATATGCCGCTAGAATATGCCCATGCAACTCGATAACCGCGCCCGCACACTCCTGAAGGCCCTGGTCGAACGGTACATCGCCGACGGCCAGCCAGTGGGCTCGCGCGCCCTGTCGAAACTGTCGGGCCTGGAACTGTCGCCGGCGACCATCCGCAACATCATGGCCGATCTCGAAGAGATGGGCTTCGTCGCCAGCCCGCACACCTCGGCCGGCCGCGTGCCCACGCCGCGCGGCTATCGCATGTTCGTCGACACGCTGCTCACCGTCGAGGCCATCGACGAGAGCGCCCTCGAAGGCCGCCTGCAGGCGCGCCTGCAGCACAGCGGCTCGCCCCAGAAGATCATCACCAATGCGGCCCAGGTGCTGTCCTCGCTGTCGCAGTTCGCCGGCGTGGTGATGACGCCCAAGCGCGAATCGATGTTCCAGCAGATCGAGTTCCTGCGGCTGTCGGAAAAGCGCATCCTGCTGGTCATCGTCGACCAGGGCGGCGACGTGCAGAACCGCATGCTCCTGACCGACGTCGACTACACCCCGAGCCAGCTGACCCAGGCCGCCAACTACATCAACCAGCATTACGCCGGCCAGTCCTTCGACCAGGTGCGCATCCACCTGCAGGGCGAACTGCGCCAGCTGCGCGACGACATGACCGCGCTCATGCAGGCCGCGGTCGAAGCCGGCAGCGACGCCATGAACGAAGAGGCCGACAACAACGTGGTCATCTCCGGCGAACGCAACCTGCTGTCGGTGACCGACCTGTCTTCCAACATGAATTCGCTGCGCCGCCTGTTCGACATGTTCGAGCAGAAGACCGGGCTCTTGCAGTTGCTGGATGTGTCCAGCAAGGCCACGGGCGTACAGATCTTCATCGGCGGCGAATCTCAGCTGGTGCCGATGGACGACATGAGCATCGTCACCGCCCCCTACGAGGTCAACGGCCGCATCGTCGGTACCCTGGGCGTGATCGGGCCGACCCGCATGGCCTACGAACGCGTCATTCCCATCGTCGACATCACCGCCAAGCTGCTTTCCAGCGCCTTGAGCCAGCACTGATCCCGGCCAGCACAACCATCCGGCCAGGACGCAAAAAAGCCATGTGAGACCTCACATGGCTTTTTTACATTTTCCTTCATGCAGCCTTGCCGGAATCAAGCCAGGCAAGCGGAAGCAAACTTACTTCTTCACTTTCTTGCAGTTTTTGCAATGACCGTAGAGGGCCAGGGCATGGTCGGCGATCTCGAAACCGTGCTCCTGGGCAATCTTGAGCTGGCGCTTCTCGATTTCGGCGTCGAAGAATTCCTCGACCTTGCCGCAATCCAGGCAGACCAGGTGGTCGTGGTGCGAGCCCTCGTTGAGTTCGAAGACGGCCTTGCCGGTCTCGAAGTGATTGCGCTGGAGCAGGCCGGCCTGTTCGAACTGGGTCAGCACGCGGTAGACGGTGGCCAGACCAACGTCGAGGTTGTCGGACAGCAATTGTTTGTAGACGTCTTCGGCGCTGAGATGGCGCACGGAGGTGTTCTGGAAGATTTCGAGGATCTTCAGGCGCGGCAGGGTCGCCTTCAGGCCGCTGGCCTTCAGTTCGGATGGATTGTTCGGCATGGTAGAGTGGGTTCCCGGGTTTTACTGGTCTCGAACAGGCGCGGCGGTCCACTGGGAAGACCTGGCGGACCGTTCCGGCGGGGCGGTGGGGAACGCCCTTTTACACCCGGAACGCACTCATGCCTATTTAAGAAGTAAGTTCTAGCTTATCATATAGCGCTTTAGGCTCATGGCTCAACCCGGTTGAAATCTTTATGCGCATGCTTTCCCGAATGAAGTCCCGTCATCACACCACCGCCATCGGCGTCCTGGCTGCACTGGCCGTCTCGCTGGCCGGCTGCTCCTCGACCAAGGCACCGGAACAGGCAGCACCCACCGATACCTCGGGCGTGAAGGTGACCGGCAAGAGCAACAGCCTGTTCGGCTTCTTCAAGCCCTACCGCATCGACATCCAGCAAGGCAACTTCGTCTCCAAGGAAATGGTGGCGCAACTGCGCCCCGGCCTGACCCGTGACCAGGTGCGCTTCGTGCTGGGCACGCCGCTGCTGACCGACATGTTCCACAGCAACCGCTGGGACTACGATTTCCGTCTGGCCAAGGGCAACGGCGAGATCATGACCAGCCGTGTCTCGGTGTTCTTCAAGGATGACCTGCTGGATCACGTCGAAGGCGGCCAGAACCTGCCCACCGAAAGCGAATACCTGACCCTGATCACTGACGCCAAGGTCGGTTCCAAGGCCGGCTTCAGCGACAAACCCAAGGACGACAGCGAGATCAAGCCCGCCTCGCCGGTGGCGCCTTCCTCGGCCACCAACAAGTAAGCCAGGCAAGCCCCGTCCTTCGCACTTCTTTCTTCCGAGTTTTACATGACTGCACTGAATATCGCGGTGACCGGCGCCTCCGGGCGCATGGGCCGCATGCTGATCGAAGCCATCCTCAATGCCGAGGGCCTGCACCTCTCCGGCGCCCTGGATACACCCGCCTCGCCTGCCATCGGCACCGATGCCGGCCTGTTCCTGGGCAAGACCACCGGCGTGATCATCGAATCCGAGCTGGCACGCGGCCTGGCCGGTGCTGACGTGCTGATCGATTTCACCCGTCCGGAAGGCACGCTGAAACACCTGGAATACTGCGCCGCCCACGGCGTGAAGGTCGTCATCGGCACCACCGGTTTCGAGGCCGAAGGCAAAGCCGCCATCGCCGAATTCGCCAAGCGCACCGCCGTCATGGCCGCGCCCAACATGAGCGTGGGCGTCAACGTCACGTTGAAGCTGCTGGAACTGGCCGCCAAGAATTTCTCGCACGGCTACGACATCGAGATCATCGAAGCCCACCACCGCCACAAGGTCGACGCTCCCTCCGGCACTGCGCTGAAGATGGGCGAAGTCATCGCCGATGCGCTGGGCAAGAAGCTCGACGACGTCGCCGTCTACGCCCGCGAAGGCGTTACCGGTGAACGCGATCCGTCCTCCATCGGCTTTGCCACCGTGCGCGGCGGCGACATCATCGGTGACCACACGGTCCTGTTTGCCGGTATCGGCGAGCGCATCGAGATTTCGCACAAGTCCTCCAGCCGCGTCTCGTACGCCATGGGCAGCCTGCGCGCCGCACGCTTCCTGGCCGACAAGGACACCGGCCTGTATGACATGCAGGATGTGCTGGGCTTCAAGTAAGCCGAGCCCGCAATCACAGGAAATGCCCGACGCTGCCGCGCCCCACCAGGTCCGGCAGCGAATTTTTTTGGGGTCCGCCGCTCCAAGCGACTCACCCTCAGCCAACCGTCATTGACTCCCTGCCGCGTGCGCGCGGCGTCTTTCCCGAAAGCACCTACCATGGAACAGAACGTTGGATTTGCCCACTACTGGGCCCAAGGCGATGCCGTTTCGCACTCGGTGGCCTATCTGCTGTTGCTGATGTCGATCGCCAGCTGGTTCTACATCCTCTCCAAGGCCTGGGCCGCCTGGCGCATTCGCCGCGGCAGCAATGCCCTCGAACAGTTCTGGCAGGCACCGACCCTGGCCGACGCCACCGCCGCCATGCAGCGCCTGGACAGCGAACAGATCTACACCCCCATGGCCGAGCGTGCCGCCGAAGCGGCCGACATCGGCACGCGCCAGCAGGGCACGCCGTCGCTCAACGCCGCGACCGATCCGGGCGAGCTGATCACGCGCACCCTGCGCCGTGAAATCAACCGCGTCTCGGCGCGGCTGGAACGCGGTCTGACGCTGCTGGCCTCGGTCGGCTCGACCGCGCCCTTCGTGGGCCTGTTCGGTACCGTCTGGGGCATCTACCACGCGCTGGTGGCGGTCTCGGCCAGTGGCACGGTGCAGATCGACAAGGTCGCCGGCCCCGTGGGCGAGGCGCTGATCATGACCGCGCTGGGCCTGCTGGTGGCGATCCCTGCCGTACTGGCCTACAACGCCTTCACCCGCATCAACCGCGTGGTGCTGGCCGAACTGGATGGCTTCGCACATGACCTGCATGCCTACCTGACCACCGGCGAGCGCGTCGGCGGCATGCGCAAATAATTTTTTCGACACCCGATCCGAGAGGAGTCCCACATGAGTTTCGGCGGATTCAACGACAACCAGAACTCGGCCCCGATGGCCGACATCAACGTCACCCCGATGGTGGACGTGATGCTGGTCCTGCTGGTGATCTTCATCATCACCGCGCCCATGTTCACCCACGCCCTGAAGCTGGACCTGCCCACGGCGCAGTCCAACCCGGCTCCGGAAAAACCGGAGACCATCACCCTGGGCATCGATGCGGCCGGCAAGCTGTACTGGAACGACCAGCCGGTCAGCGAAGAGGACATGGATGCGCGCCTGGCTAAGGCTGCGGCCAAGAAGCCGCAGCCCGAGCTGCAATTGCGCGCCGACAAGTCGACCCGTTATGAAATGATCGCCGAAGTGATGTCGGCCGCGCAGGGTGCGGGGCTGACCAAGCTGGGCTTCGTCACCGACCCCAAGGGCGGCGGCAAGAGCAACCGACAAGCAAACTGAAAGAGAGCAGGCATGGCCACCGTACAACTGGCGGGCGACCGCATCACCGACTGGGACAGTTTCCATACCGAGAGCGCAGCCGCCTTCGGCTTCCCGGATTTCTACGGCCGCAACATGAATGCTTGGGTCGATTGCCTGTCCTACCTGCGCGATGACGCCGGCATGTGCAAGTTCAGGCTCAAGCCCGAGGAAGTGCTGACCATCGAGATCAGCCACAGCGCCGACCTGCACCAGCGCCTGCCAGACCTGGTGGAAGACGTGGAATTCTGCTGCACGGCCATCAATGACCGCTGCGAGGATTACGACGAGCCGCCGGTCATTGCGCTGGTGTGGAAGTGATCCTGGCGTTTTCCATTCATCTCCCCCATCGCTGCGGCGGCCCTGATTGATCTCTCAAAGAGATCAATCAACCAAGCGATCGATCGTTCAATCGATCAATCAATCAACTCATCCCCATCATAAAACGGATACGGCCCATCGAATTCCCCGATGAAGGCCGTATGGCTGACAAGGCTCTGCGCAGCCGCATCCCACCAGTGCAACTGGAATCCCGGCGGTTCCATGACGAAGCAGGAAGGTGCTTGCGGATCCAGGTCCAGCTGCACCTGATGTGACACGCCCGGACAGGTCGTGGCCAGCGTCCCGCCAAAGCGGCGCTGGATGGAGCGATGCAGGTGGCCGCACAGGATGCGTTCAACCTGCGGATGCTTGCGTACCACCGCCTCCAATGCCTGCGGATCGGCCAGCCCCATGTCATCCATGTGCCCGATGCCGGTGGTAAAGGGCGGGTGATGCATGGCGATCACGGTCGGCCGTTCCGGCTGCTGGGCCAGCACCTCATCCAGCCACAGCAGGCTGGAGGCGGCCAGTTCGCCGCCGCTGGCGCGCGGGATCACGGTATCGAGCGCAATGATGCGCACCGGATGATCCTCGATCACATACTCGATGCGCTCGCCGCCCTGCTGCAGATAGGCGTGCTCCGGGAAGGCCGCGCGCAGCGCATTGCGCTCGTCATGATTGCCCGGCAACAGGTAATACGGCATGGTCAGCGGCGCCAGCAGGTCACGCAGACAGGCATATTCGGAGGGCTTGCCGAAGTCCACCAGGTCGCCGGTGATGACCAGCACGTCCGGCTTCTGCTTCAATGCATTGACCTGCCGCACGCAGCGGCGCAGCGCTTCGGCGGTATCCACCACGCGATAGGATTTCTTGCCATCGGTCTTGATGTGCAGGTCGGAAATCTGTCCCAGGATCATGCGGTCTCCTTCTCGGCACGCGGTGCCAGTTTTACCAGTGCTTCGGCCGGCACGCGGATGGCGATCTGCTGGCCGGCTTCCCACCAGCCACGGCGGCTGGTCTCGGCGATGACCGGGCGTTCGGTGCCAATCTCGATTTCAAACCGGGTACGGTCGCCGAGGAAGAAGGTGTTGAGCAGCTTGCCGCGCACGCACTGCGCATCGGCTTCGGTGACATCCACCACCTCGACATCTTCGGGACGGAACAGGGCACAGGCCTGCTGCCCCTGCTGGGCCGCATCGAGCTTGTCGAGCAACGGCAGGCTCCCTGTGGGCAACAGCAATCTATCTCCCGAAACGATACCTTGCACGCGATTCATCGCCCCGATGAAATCGGCCACGAAGTCATTGGCGGGATGATAGTAGATCTCGCGCGGGGCGCCGATCTGCGAAATCTTGCCACGTTCCATGACCACGATGCGGTCGCCCAGCGCCATGGCCTCGCCCTGGTCGTGCGTGACATAGATGGCGGTGATGCCGAGGCTGCGCAGCAGCTTGTTGAGGTCACTGCGCACGGCCTCGCGCAGTTTGGCGTCGAGTGCCGTGAGCGGTTCGTCCAGCAACAGCACGCGCGGCTCCATCGCCAGTGCGCGCGCCAGGGCCACACGCTGCTTCTGGCCGCCCGAGAGCTGGTCCACGCGGCGATGCGAGAGGCCTTGCAGATGCACCATTTCCAGCAGGCGCTCGACGCGCTCGGCACGTTCGCCGGCGGGGATCTTGCGGATCTTCATGCCATAGGCGATGTTCTCGCCCACGCTCATGTTGGGGAACAGCGCATAGTTCTGGAACACCATGCCCACGCCGCGCTTTTCAATCGGCAGTGCGGTCACGTCTTCGTCGCCGAAGAACACGCGCCCGCCTTCATCGGGGAACTCCAGCCCGGCGATCATGCGCAGCGTGGTGGTCTTGCCGCAGCCCGAGGGACCGAGCAGGACCAGGGTTTCACCGGGATGGATATCGAGGTCCAGCGGCTGCAGCGCACGCGTGCCATTGGCGAAGGACTTGGCGCATTGCTGCAGGTGGATGGAAACGGCTTCTTGCTTGGGCTTCATAGACTGACTTTCTTGCGTGTTGCCTGGGTCGCCCACTGCATGCCGATCAGGAGCGGAATGATCATGAAAAAGAAGATCAGCGTATAGGCCGATCCCACCTCCAGCCGCATCGATGCATAGGCATCGGCCAGGCCCACCGGCAGGGTCTGGGTCAGCGGCGTGTGCAGCATCCAGGTGATGTTGAATTCGCCGATGGAAAGCGTGACCACCATCAGCGCCCCGGCCAGGATGCCCGAGGCGGCATTGGGAATGACGATGCCGAAGAAGCGGCGCATCCGGCCCGCGCCCAGGCTGGCAGCGGCTTCTTCCAGCTGGGCCAGCTGCGAGGACTGCATCACCGCCAGCACCGGGCGCACCATGAAGGGCAGCGTGAAGATCACGTGGCCGACCAGGATGAAGAGAATGCTGGCGCGGAACTCGCGCAACTGGCCATAAGCCATGATCAGCGCCAGTGCGGTGGCCAGGCCCGGCACGGCCACCGGCATCATGAGCAACTCTTCGATGACGCGCGCCAGGCGGCTGTGGCCGCCGCGATAGCGCGCCAGCATGTAGGCCAGCGGCACACCGGCCACCAGCGTCACCGCCAGGCAGGCCAACGCGATGATGAGCGAGCGCCAGATGGTGGGCTGGTACATCTCCCACACCTGGGCCACCCAGCGCAGCGTCAGTCCGCTGGACAGGCCGACGAAGAAATTCTCGGTCACGCCGGCCAGCATCGACAGCACCACCGGCACCACCAGGAAGGCGCACACCAGCAGCGTGAATCCCAGCTGCAGGTAAAAACGGAAACGATTTTGCATGGCTCTTCCTTATGCCGCGGCGGCCACGCCGCTGCCGGTGAGCGAACGCGCCAGTGCCAGCATCGCCCAGGTGATCAGGCCCAGCACGATGGACAGCGAGGCGGCCGTGGCGAAGTTGGCGTAGCCGGTAAATTCGTTGTAGATGGTCATGGGCAGCACATCGATATTGGCCGCCAGCGTGAAGGCGGTCCCGAAGGCACCGACGCTGGTGGCAAAGCAGATCGCACCCGATGAAATGAGCGCCGGCAGCAGTGCCGGCAGCACCACGTGCAGCAGCACCTGCCACGGCTTGGCACCGAGCGAGCGTGCCGCTTCTTCCAGCGAGGGATCGAGTTTTTCAGCGGCGGCCACGACGGTGAGGATCACGCGCGGAATCGAGAAATACAGGTAACCCAGGAACAGCCCCGCCAGCGAATACGCGAACACCAGCGATTCGCCAAAGAGCCAGTTGGTGAAGGCACCGATGAGCCCCTGGCGTCCGGCCAGCATGATGACCATGAAGCCGACCACCACGCCGGGAAACGCCAGCGGGAAGGTCAGCATGGCCAGCAACACGGACTGGCCAGGAAAACGATTACGTTGCAGGAACAAGCCGACGAACACCGAGATGGCCAGCGTGGCGACCGTGACCACTGCCGACAGCGCCAGCGTGGACATCAGGCTGGTGAAGTAATGGCGGTTGGTCAGCACCGACAGGTAGGCCATCGCGCCGTCCGGTCCCGAGGCACCCACGCCGACCAGCCGCACCATGGGCAGCAGCCAGAAGGCGCAGAACAGGGTCAGGCCGGGGACGGCGAACCACAGCCAGACACCGTTGCCGGCTGCGCGCGGACGCGCCGCCGGCGGCTGGCCGGCCAGCGGGGCCGGCGCGCCGGACGCCGGGGGAATCATGCTCTTCATGCTTGCTCCTGCGGTCTGCATTCAGCGTACTTCGGCCAGGTAGCGCTCGCCGAACTTGCGCTGGGCTTCGGCCATCTTGCCGTAATCCACCGCCTTGGCACGGGCGTATTCCGAGGCCGGCAGGAAGCGCGCTTCGGCTTCCTTCGACATCGCCGCCGCACGCACCGGGCGCAGGTAGGCATTGGCCCAGATCGCCTGGCCCTGGTCGGACAGCAGGAAGTCCAGCACCTTCTTCGCTTCAGCCTGGTGCGGTCCGTTCTTCACCAGCGAGACCACGTAGGGCACGGTGACGGTGCCTTCCGAGGGAATCACGAAGGCGACGTTGGCGTGATCCTTGTACTTGGCGCGATAGGCGTCGAAGTCATAGCCCAGCAGGATGGGAATTTCACCCGAGATCAGGCGTGCATAGGAAGTCTGCTTGGGCACGATGGGCTGGTTCTTCTGCAGGTTCTTGAAGAAGGTGATGGCCGGCGAGAAATCGTCCAGCGTACCGCCCATGGCCTGGTTGATCGCCACCGCGCCGACATAGCCGACGAAGGCCGAAGCCGGGTCGAGATAGCCGATCAGGCCCTTGTATTCGGGCTTCTGCAGGTCGGCCCAGGACTTGGGCACGGGCTTGCCCTTCAAGGCATCGACGTTGACCATGATGCCCATGGTGCCGGAGTGGATGGTGACCCAGTAACCGTCAGGATCCTTCAGTCCGTTGGGGATGTCGTTCCAGTGGGCCGGCTTGTAGGCGGCCACCAGGTCCTTGTTCTTCGCTTCGATGCCGAAGGACACGCCCAGGTAGGTGAAATCAGCCACCGGGCTGGCCTTCTCGGCCGTCAGCTGGGCCAGGGCCTGGCCGCTGTTCTTGTTGTCGGGCGGCACGGTGATGCCGGTCTTGTCCTTGATGGCCTTGATCTGTGCGGCCCAGTCAGCCCACTCGGGCGGACAGTTGTAGCAGATCGCGGTCTGGGCCGAAGCGGCCAGGGAAGCCGACAGCAACAGCGCGCCGGCAGCGGTTTGAATAACACGTTTCAGGAACATGTCAGATCCTTTCCTAGAGGTTGAACAACGAGGGCACAACAAATTCTTGACGACATCAGCATCAGCAAGAGGCCGGTGCAGGCGGTGCCACCGAGCCCCCTTCGCGCAGCGTATGCGGGAGGATGTGGCGCACCCCGGCGATGACCGGCACCGGCGCCTCCTCGACCGCCGCGGCGGCGGCAGCTGCCGGCAGCGCGCGCTCGATGGCATCGACCAGCGTGCGCAGCGCGACATCGCCGATCTGCTCGGAGGGCTGCACCACGCTGGCCAGCACCGGCTGCATCAGCGCCCCGACGGGGATGCCGTCGAAGCCCATCACCGAGATGTCCTCCGGCACCTGCAAGCCCAGCGCGCGCAGATCGCGCATGGCGCTCAGGGCCAGCAGGTCGTTGGAACAGAACAGCGCCGTCGGGCGATGCAAGGGGTCGGCCATCATCTGCTGGTAATCGGTAGCCGCGGTGAGCGTGTGGCGCTCGACCTCGATGGCCGCCAGCGGCGCCAGTCCGGCGGCCTGCATGGCATCGAGATAACCGCAGTAGCGCTGCATGGCGCGGTCGGACGCATTGAAGCGGCCGGAGAGCATCTGGATGCGGCGATGCCCCAGCCCGATCAGGTGGCTGACGGCATCGCAGGCGGCAGCGCGGTTGTCCACCGAGACCGAAGCGCGATGCGTGGCGCCCTCGGCATCCGCAGCGGCAGCGGCAGCGGCAGCGGCCAGCTGGTTGTAGGCCAGCACGAAGGGAATGCGCTCGCGCTCCAGCAGGTCCAGCGTGGCATTGGCACCGGCATCGGCCACCGTCAGGATCACGCCATCGACGCGATGGCCCAGCAGCAACTCCACCGCCGCCGATTCATCTTCGGGCAGGTATTCGGTGGTGGTGAACATGACCGAGTAATCCAGCGCGCGCGCGGCCAGCTCGATGCCTTGCAGGCACTGGGCGAAGACCGTGTTGGACAGCGTGGGCACCACCACCCCGACCGTGCGCGAATTGCCGGCGCGCAAGTTGCGGCCGGTGAAATTGGGACGGAAGCCCAGTTCGGCGATGCTGCGATGGATCTTCTCGGCGGTTTCCGCACTGACCGAACCCGGCTTGTTGAGCAGGCGGGACACGGTGGCAATGGAGACGCCAGCCAGATGGGCAACTTGTTTGATGGACGGACGCACGGGGTTTCCGGGGCAAATGAAAACGATTTCATGATGCCGCCCGATTGTTACGCCCTCATGACCATCAAACCGTGTGGAATGTGAACGAAAACCTCACAAATGCTGGCTCACAGCGACTTTCCATCTCCCGTCAAACGAAGCAGCCAAATTCAAGCCAACCTCAATAAAAAATTGCTTTTTCACAATTTTTCGAGAATTAACAAGAAGTATTTCGAGAACACGCCACACCGCCGTTGCCGATGGTTTCATACGTCACGCCAGCCTTCATGCTGGTCAGCGCACCATCCCAGTCCGTCGCCCCCTCGCAGGCGGGAACCGTGTAGCTGCTATCCCTGCTGCCGCCCTGCTCAGGCACAGGGGTCTTGGCCCGCCTCTTCACCGAGGCGGGCTTTTTTTCGGGCGGGGCGGCGCGGGGGCCGCGCAAGGGCGGGCCGGAATGCCGCGCCGGGGCGGTGAGCCGGTATAATGCAGGGTTTCGAATTGCAGTCCCCTCCCAACCGAATTCCATCCGTATCAGCCCGTCATGCAAGATAAATACAGCCCAGCCGAAGTTGAACAGTCCGCACAGCAGCACTGGAACGCCATCGACGCCTACAAGACCGTCGAAAACGCCCGCGACAAGGAAGGCCGCGACAAGAAGAAGTTCTACGCCTGCTCGATGCTGCCCTACCCCTCCGGCAAGCTGCACATGGGCCACGTGCGCAACTACACCATCAACGATGTGATGTATCGCTACCTGCGCATGAACGGCTACAACGTCCTGATGCCCATGGGCTGGGATGCCTTCGGCATGCCCGCCGAAAACGCCGCCATGGCCAATGGCGTGCCGCCGGCGCAGTGGACTTATTCCAATATTGAATATATGAAGTCGCAGATGCAGTCGATGGGCCTGGCCATCGACTGGTCGCGCGAGATGACGGCCTGCCGTCCCGAGTACTACAAGTGGAACCAGTGGATGTTCCTGAAGATGCTGGAGAAGGGCATCATCTACAAGAAGACCGGGACCGTGAACTGGGATCCGATCGACCAGACCGTGCTGGCCAACGAGCAGGTCATCGACGGCCGTGGCTGGCGTTCGGGTGCCGTGATCGAAAAGCGCGAGATTCCGATGTACTACGCCAAGATCACCGACTACGCCGACGAACTGCTGGAACACGTCGAGACCAAGCTGCCCGGCTGGCCCGAGCGCGTGCGCCTGATGCAGGCCAACTGGATCGGCAAGTCCACCGGCGTGCGCTTCGCCTTCCCGCACCAGATCAAGGGCGCGGACGGCCAGCTGATCAACGACGGCAAGCTGTTCGTCTTCACCACCCGCGCCGACACCATCATGGGCGTGACCTTCTGCGCCGTGGCCCCGGAACACCCGCTGGCCACCCTCGCCGCAGAAAACAACCCGGCCCTGCAAGCCTTCATCGCCGAATGCAAGCAAGGCAGCGTGATCGAAGCCGACATGGCGACGATGGAAAAGAAGGGCATGCCCACGGGCCTGTTCGTCACCCATCCGCTGACCGGCGAGCAGGTCGAAGTCTGGGTCGGCAACTATGTGCTCATCACCTACGGCGACGGTGCCGTGATGGGCGTGCCGGCGCATGACGAGCGCGACTTCGCCTTCGCCCGCAAATACAATCTGCCGATCAAGCAGGTCATCGCCGTGGAAGGCAAGACCTACTCCACCGAAGCCTGGGAAGAATGGTACGGCGACAAGGAAGCCGGCAAGACCATCGCGTCCGGCAAGTACGATGGGCTGGGGTATCAGGCCGCCGTCGATGCGGTCGCCGCCGACCTGGCCGCACAGGGTCTGGGCGAGAAGAAGGTGACCTTCCGCCTGCGCGACTGGGGTATCTCGCGCCAGCGTTACTGGGGCACCCCCATCCCCATCATCCATTGCCCGGATTGCGGCGACGTGCCGGTGCCCGAGAAGGACCTGCCGGTCGTGCTGCCGGAAGACTGCGTGCCGGACGGCAGCGGCAACCCGTTGAACAAGCATGAGCAATTCCTCAAGGTCGACTGCCCCTGCTGTGGCAAGCCGGCGCGCCGCGAAACCGACACCATGGACACCTTCGTGGATTCGTCCTGGTACTACATGCGCTATACCTCGCCGGGCAGCAACGAGGCGATGGTCGACTCCCGCAACGATTACTGGATGCCCATGGACCAGTACATCGGCGGCATCGAACACGCCGTGCTGCACCTGCTTTACGCACGCTTCTGGACCAAGGTCATGCGCGACTTCGGCCTGGTCAAGTTCGACGAGCCCTTCACCAACCTGCTGACGCAAGGCATGGTCTTGAACGAGACCTACTATCGCGAAGACGCCGCCGGCAAGAAGACCTGGTACAACCCGGCTGATGTGGACCTGTCCTTCGACGACAAGGGCCGTCCGGTCTCGGCCGTGCTGAAGGAAGACGGCCAGCCGGTGATGATCGGCGGCACCGAGAAGATGTCCAAGTCCAAGAACAACGGCATCGACCCGCAAGCGCAGATCGACCAGTACGGTGCCGATACGGCGCGCCTGTTCACCATGTTCGCCTCGCCGCCGGAGCAGACCCTGGAATGGTCCGGTGCCGGTGTGGAAGGCGCCAACCGCTTCCTGCGCCGCGTCTGGGCCTTCGGCTACAACAACGCTGCGCGCATCACCGCCGCCGGTGCACTCGATGCCGCCCAGCTCGATGATGCTCTGAAGACCCTGCGCCGCGAAGTGCACAAGGTCCTGCAGCAAGCCGACAACGACTTCAAGCGCATCCAGTACAACACCGTGGTCTCGGCCTGCATGAAGATGCTCAACACGCTGGAAGCCGCCAATCCTGCGGCCGGTGCGGCCGGTGATGCAGTGATCGCCGAGTGCTTCTCGATCTTCCTGCGCGTGCTGAACCCGGTGGCTCCGCACATCACCCATGTGCTGTGGCAGCAGTTGGGCTATGCCCAGGCGCAGGGCGACATCCTCGACGCGGCCTGGCCGCAGGTCGATGCGGCCGCGCTGGAACAGAGCGAGCTGAAGCTGGTGGTGCAGGTCAACGGCAAGCTGCGCGGTGAAGTGACCGTGCCTAAGGATGCCGACAAGGCCGCCATCGAAGCCGCCGCACTGGCCAACGAAGACGTCAAGAAATTCCTGACCGGCGCACCGAAGAAGGTGATCGTGGTGCCGGGCAAGCTGGTCAACATCGTTGCCTGATCCGGCCCAACCTTAACGACGGAACTCCATGCACGCTCAAGTCCAAATCAAGCGTTTCTCGCAATGGCTGCTGCTGGTGGCGGCGGCCGTGATGCTCACGGCCTGCGGCTTCCATATGCGCGGCGCGGCTGACCTGCCCTTCAAGACCATCTACCTGGGCTTCGCGCCCAACTCGGCGGTCGGGGTGGAACTCAAGCGCAACATCGAGGCCAGCGGTGCCAAGGTGCTGTCCGACCCCAAGGAGGCCGAAGCCAACCTGAAGGTGCTGGCCGATTCCCGCGACCGCCAGGTGCTGACCCTGAACACCAACGGCCGCGTGCGTGAATACGCGCTGTTCCAGCGTTTCACCTTCTCGGTCACCGATGCCAAGGGCGTCATCCTGATCCCGCCGACGGCCATCACCCTGCGCCGCGTCATCACCTATGACGAGAACCAGGAACTGGCCAAGCAGGCCGAGGAAGTGCTGCTCTACCGCGACATGCAGTCCGACCTGGTGCAGCAGATCCTGCGTCGCCTGTCGGCCTCCAAGACCGCCATCAAGAACGAGAAGGCTGCGGCCGACTCGGACTCCTGAGCGGCACGCGGAATCAGCATGCAACTGCGCCACGACTCCCTGGACGCCCATCTCGGCAAATCGCTGGCCCCGCTCTACGTGATCGCCAGCGACGAGCACCTGCTGGCGCTGGAAGCGGCGGACAAGATCCGCCGCAGTGCCCGCGCCAATGGCTATACCGAGCGCGAGGTACTGGTGGTGGAGCGCAGCTTCAAGTGGGGTGAGCTGCTGGCGGCCAACCAGTCGCAATCGTTGTTCGGCGACAAGAAACTGATCGAGCTGCGCATCCCCACCGGCAAGCCCGGCAAGGATGGCGGCCAGGCGCTGCAGGATTACGCCGCCAATCTCTCGCCCGACAATCTGACCATCATCAGCCTGCCCAAACTGGACTGGGCCACGCAGAAAGCGGCCTGGGTCGGTGCCCTGCAGCAGGCGGCGGTCTACATCGACATTCCGCTGGTGGAACGCGCACAGCTGCCGGCCTGGATCGGCAACCGCCTGGCGGCCCAGCAGCAGAGCGCCGACCGGGCCTGCCTGGATTTCATCGCGGATCGCGTGGAAGGCAACCTGCTGGCCGCGCACCAGGAAATCCAGAAGCTGGCGCTGCTGCATCCGCCCGGCAAGCTCAGTTTCGAACAGGTGCAGGACGCGGTGCTGAACGTGGCGCGTTATGACGTCTTCAAGCTCAACGAAGCCATGCTCTCGGGCGACATCGCGCGCCTGACGCGCATGATGGACGGCTTGAAGGGCGAAGGCGAGGCGCTGCCGCTGGTGCTGTGGGCGGTCACCGAAGAGATCCGCACCCTGCTCAAGCTCAAATCCGGCATGGCCCAGGGCAAACCCGTGGGCGCGCTGTTGAAGGAATACCGCATCTGGGGCCCGCGCGAACGCCTGATGGAGCCGGCCCTGCGCCGCATCAGCCTGGCCGCGCTGGAACAGGCGCTGCAGGAAGCGGCCCTGGTGGACCGCATGGTCAAGGGCCTGCGTGCCCGCAGCTTTGCCGGCGACCCGTGGGATGCCTTGCTGCAACTGGGCCTGAAGCTGGCACGCGGACGCTGATCCGGCCGCACACCCGGCACATCGAATACCGAACATCGAACCCGACGCGCGCATCGCGCCCCGGAGAAAACAGCATGGAAAACATCGACCTTTACATGAACCGCATCGGCCAGCAGGCCCGTGCTGCCTCGCGCGCCATGGCGCGCGCCGATACCGCTGCCAAGAACCAGGCGCTGCTGCTGATCGCGGCCGCCATCCGCCGCGACGCTGACGCCCTGCGTGCGGCCAATGCGCTGGACCTGGACGCTGCCCGCGCCAACGGTCTGGCCGAAGCCATGCTGGATCGCCTGACCTTGTCCGACAAGGCCATCGCCACCATGGCCGAAGGCCTGGAGCAGATCGCCTCCCTGCCCGATCCCATCGGCGAGATCAGCAACATGAAGTACCGCCCCACCGGCATCCAGGTCGGCCAGATGCGCGTGCCGCTGGGCGTGATCGGGATCATCTACGAAGCTCGTCCGAACGTGACGGTCGATGCCGCCGGCCTGTGCATCAAGAGTGGCAACGCCACCATCCTGCGCGGCGGTTCCGAAGCCATCCACTGCAACCAGGCGCTGGCCAAGCTGGTCAAGGAAGGACTGGCCGGTGCCGGTCTGCCGGAACAGGCAGTGCAGGTAGTCGAGACCACCGACCGTGCTGCCGTGGGTGCGCTCATCACCATGCAGGAATACGTGGACGTGATCGTCCCGCGCGGCGGCAAGGGCCTGATCGAGCGCCTCATGAAGGAAGCCAAGGTGCCGATGATCAAGCACCTCGACGGCATCTGCCACGTCTACATCGACGACAAGGCCGACACCCGCAAGGCACTCGATGTGGCCTTCAATGCCAAGTGCCATCGCTACGGCACCTGCAATACCATGGAAACCCTGCTGGTGTCGCGCAACATCGCCGCCGCCATCCTGCCGCCGCTGTCCGAACTGTATCGCGTCAAGGAAGTGGAACTGCGCTGCGATCCGGAAGCCGCCGAGATCCTGGCCGGCTACCCGCTGCTCAAGGCGGCGACCGAAGAGGATTGGGACACCGAATACCTGGCCCCCATCCTGGCCGTGAAAGTGGTGGCCGACATGGATGAGGCCATCGAGCACATCAATCGCCATTCTTCGCAGCACACCGACAGCATCATCACCGAGGATTACACGCGCGCCATGCGTTTCCTGCGCGAAGTGGATTCGGCCTCGGTCATGGTCAATGCCTCGACCCGCTTTGCCGATGGCTTCGAATACGGCCTGGGCGCGGAGATCGGCATCTCCAACGACAAGCTGCATGCCCGCGGCCCGGTGGGACTGGAAGGACTGACCTCGCTGAAATACGTAGTGCTGGGCCAGGGACAGGTCCGCCAGTAAGACACACGCACGCCACACCCCCAAGCCATCACGTACGACAAGGATAGCCATGCTCTGGATCAAAGCCCTGCACATCGTCTTCATCGCCTCCTGGTTCGCCGGCCTGTTCTACCTGCCGCGCATCTTCGTGAACCTGGCGCAGGAGACCGACCTGGTCGCGCGCGAACGCCTGCTGGGCATGGCGCGCCGCCTGTACCGCTTCACCGGCATGATCTCGCTGGTGGCGCTGGTGCTGGGCGTGTGGCTGCTGGCCATCACCTGGTCGTTCTGGAAGGGCCCCGGCAATGGCTGGCTGCATGCCAAGCTGTTCCTGGTGGTGCTGGTGATCGGCTACCAGCACGCCTGCGGCTCGCTGCTCAAGAAATTCGAACACGGCAAGAACGTGCGCAGCCACGTCTGGTATCGCTGGTTCAACGAAGTGCCGGTGCTGCTGATGCTGGCCATCGTGATCCTGGTGGTGGTCAAGCCGTTCTGATCATTCTGCAACTATCTCAGCAGTCTTCGTCCGCTACATTCCACACTCATCCTTCCGGAGCCGGTCATGAGCAAAGTCTGTGAGTACTTCTTCGCGCCGCATTCACCGTTCGCCTACCTGGGCCACGATCGTTTCGTCGCCCTCGCCGAAAAATACCAAGTGCAGATCCTGCCCAAGCCCTTCGATCTGTCCAAGATCTTCGGTGTCTCCGGCGGCCTGCCGCTGGCCAAGCGCGCACCACAGCGCCAGGCCTATCGCCTCAAGGAACTGGCACGCTGGAGCGAATTCCTGGGCAAGCCCATGGTGCTGCAACCGACCTATTTCCCGGTCAACAGCGACAATGCGGCGCGCCTGATCATCGCCACCCAACTGGCCCACGGCACCGCCGCATCACTGCGCCTGACCGGCGCCATCATGCGCGCGGTGTGGGAAGAACAACGCAACATCGCCGACCACGACACCCTGGTGGCCATCGCCAATGCCAATGACCACGATGGCGCGGCCCTGCTGAAGTCGGCTGAAACGGCCAGCGTGCAGGCCGAATTCGACCGCTTCACCGACGAGGCCAATGCCGCCAGCATCTTCGGTGCGCCGTGGTACGTCTACGACGGTGAAGGCTACTGGGGCCAGGATCGTCTGGACTTCATCGAGCGTGCCTTCGCGAAAGGCTGAGCGGCCAGCGTACAATGACGCCGGACTGCGCAGCGACCCGCGCAGTCCGGC
Source organism: Herbaspirillum sp. UBA812 (assembly GCF_002296545.1). Taxonomy (NCBI): domain Bacteria; kingdom Pseudomonadati; phylum Pseudomonadota; class Betaproteobacteria; order Burkholderiales; family Oxalobacteraceae; genus Herbaspirillum; species Herbaspirillum sp. UBA812. The sequence continues at coordinate 33,823 of NZ_DBIC01000375.1, forward strand.
TTTTTTCATTTTTGTTACTTTGTTTTCCAACGGATAAAAGGTACTCCCATGCAATCTCCCGACACCCACTACTCTTACTTCTGTCCCTGCCCGCGCGGCCTGGAAGCGGCCCTGGCGGAAGAACTCAACGAGATCGCCGAGCACGCCGGCCCCGCCGCCAACCTCAAGGTGCACAACCAGGTGCCCGGTGGCGTGCACTGCTCCGGCACCCTGCTGGCGGCCTACCAGATGAACCTGCACTCGCGCATCGCCAGCCGCGTGCTGCTGCGCATGGGCCATGGTTCCTACAAGAACGAGAACGACATCTACGACCTCACCCTGGCGCAAGCCTGGGAAGACTGGTTCAAGGTCTCGCACACCATCCGCGTCGACCTGACCGCCGTGAAGTCGCCCCTGCGCAGCCTGGAGTTCAGCACCCTCAAGATCAAGGATGCGATCTGCGACCGCTTCCTGGATCAGTTCAAGCTGCGTCCTTCGGTGAACACGCGCACGCCTGACATGCGCATCGCCGGTTTCGTCGATGCCCACAATTTCACGGTCTATCTCGATACCTCGGGCGAAGCGCTGTTCAAGCGCGGCTGGCGCGAAGAAACCGGTGACGCACCGCTGCGCGAGAACCTGGCTGCAGGCCTGCTGCGCACGGCCGGCTGGAAGCCGGGCGTGCCGCTGTTCGATCCCATGTGCGGTTCCGGCACCATCCTGGCCGAGGCCGCGCAGATCATCGCCGGCGTGCCGCCGGGCGCGCGCCGCCGCTTCGCCTTCGAGAAGTTCAGCAACTTCGATGCCGATGCCTGGTTCGCCATCAAGGGCGATTTCAAACCCAATCCGATTCCGACCACGCCCACGCTGTTCGGCAGCGACATCTCCGGCGACATGGTGGAACTGACCCGCAAGAACCTGGTACGCGCCGGCGTGCATTTCGAAGTGCCGCTGAAGCAGATCGAAGCGCAGGAAATCAAGCCGCCGGTCGATGCCGAGGGCAAGCCGCTGGTCGGCATCATCCTCTCCAATCCGCCCTACGGTGAACGTATCGGCGTGCGCGGTGACCGTGCCTTGCCGACCGAGGAATTGTTCACGCAGTTCTTCAGCGCCTTCTCCAGCACCCTGAAGCAGCGCTTTGCCGGCTGGAGCGTGTTCCTGTTCTCGGCCGACCTCGGCCTGCCCAAGCTGATGCGCCTGAAGGAAGCCCGCAAGACGCCGTTCTTCAACGGTGCCCTGGAATGCCGCCTGTTCCGCTTCGACATGGTGGCCGGCTACAACCGCCGCGAGGAAGCCAAGCCGGTCTCGCGCGACAGCGAGGACTGATGCTCTCCGGCGCGGATGGATTGTCAACTTCTCCAAGACAATCCATCCCGCCGCCACCGGTTTATCCGGCCTGCCTTCTTCCCTACAGTGTGGACTTGGTGACTGCAGTAGCGCACGCAAGAAAAAAAGCGCAACGCTCGCCATCCTTCATCCACTCCACACTTTTCCGGGATCACCATGACCACCGTTACCGTCAACACCCGCGCCGACTACGCCGCCTTCCTGCTGCGCGTCACCATGGGCATTTTCTTCCTGGTCCACGCCGGCCTGAAACTGTTCGTCTTCACACCCGCCGGGACCGTCGGCTTCTTCGCCTCGCTGGGCGTGCCGGGCTGGTTCGCCTATCCGGTCATGGCACTGGAAGTGGTGGGCGGCATCGCGCTGGTGCTGGGCTTCTACGGTCGCTGGCTGGCCCTGCCGCTGGCAGCGGACCTGCTGGGCGCGATCGTGCTGGTGCATGGCAAGGCCGGCTTCTTCTTCACCAATCCCAAGGGCGGCTGGGAATACCTGGCGCTCTGGATCGTCGGCCTGATTGCCGTGTTCCTGCTGGGTGATGGCGCATTTGCCCTGAAGCGTGAAGCGCAGCGCTGATGGCGCATTGATGGCATCATCAGCCAACAATCTCTCGCAGGATCAGCGCCGGGCCCGTGCCCGGCGCACGCCATCCGGCGACAAAGTTTCAAACCGCATCAAAGCAGTCGATGCTCCAAACGTTTTAAATGTTTTAAATGTTTTTAATGTTTTATATCGTTTATAGCGATTCACAAGGAAACCATCATGTCCACCGTGTCCACTCTCTCCAGCACCGTCGATAGCCTTCCCCTGCCCTCGCTGTTCGTCTCGCACGGCTCGCCCATGCTGGCCGTCGAACCGGGCCGCACCGGTCCGCTGCTGGCCAGCATCGGTGCGACGCTGCCGCGTCCGCGTGGCATCGTGATGGTGTCGCCGCACTGGGAGACTTTCACGCCGCGCGTGGGCAACCAGGCCAAGCCGCGCGTGATCCATGACTTCGGTGGTTTCCCGCAGGAACTCTATGAACTGGACTATCCTGCCCCCGGCGCACCGGCGCTGGCCGAGCACGTGGCGCAACGCCTGCGCGACGGCGGCCTGCCGGCCAATACCGATGGCGGCTGGGGCCTCGATCACGGCGCCTGGGTGCCGCTGCGCTATCTCTATCCGCAAGCCGATGTGCCGGTGATCCAGCTGTCGCTGCAATCGCAGCAGCCGCCTGAATATCACTATCAGGTCGGCCGCCTGCTGGCGCCGCTGGCCAAGGAAGGCATCCTGCTGGTCGGCTCGGGCAGCTTCACGCACAACCTGCGCGAACTGCGCCGCAACGAGATCGAGGGCGGCGATGCGCCGCATACGCTGGAATTCCTGCGCTGGTTCCTCGACCGCATGCGGGCCGGCGACCTGCAGGCCCTGTTCGGCTACCGGACCACCGCCCCGCATGCGGTGCGCACGCATCCCAGCGACGAACACCTGCTGAGCCTGTTCTTCGCCATGGGCGCGGCCGATGACTGGACACAGCTGGTACACCTCGACAGCGGTTCGACGTATCATAGCCTGCGCATGGACGCCTTCGCCTTCGGCACCGGTGCCCGCCTGCTGGCACAACTTCCGGCAGCTGCCTGAGCCGCCGTCTGTTCCGGGGCGGGCCAGCGCAGCGCCCTCTCGGGGAAAACAAGATTTGAACAAACTGCGTGAAATCGAATGCTTCATCGCCGTGGCCGACCTCGGCAGCTTCGTCAAGGCGGCCGATGCGCTGGGCATCTCCAAGGCCGCCGTCTCACGCACGGTACTGGAACTGGAAGCGCGCCTGGGTTCGCGCCTGATGCAGCGGACCACCCGGCGGCTCTCGCTGACCGAAGCCGGCAGCCTCTACCTGGAACGCTGCAAGCAGATAGTTGCAGCGCTGGAAGAAGCCGATGACCTGCTGCTGGCCGGCAGCGCCAAGCCCGCCGGCCTGCTGCGCATCAATGCCCCCGTGACCTTCGGCATCCTGCACCTGGCACCGCTGTGGCCGATCTTCCTGGAACGCCATCCGGAAGTGGAACTGGACATCACCCTCTCGGATCGCATCGTCGACATCATCGACGAAGGCTATGACCTGGCGATCCGCATCGCCCGGCTGGCCGATTCCACGCTGATCCACCGCAAGCTCACCAGCACCAGCCTGCCCATCTGCGCTTCCCCCGGCTACCTGGAACAGCACGGCACGCCGCGCCATCCGCACGAGCTGGCACAACACCAGATCATCAGCTACAGCTACAACCACGGCAAGGACGAGTGGCAGTTCAGCGGGCCGGAAGGTCCGGTGAGCGTGCGCGTCAATGCACGCATGCACGTCAACAATGGCGACAGCTGCGTGCAGGCAGCGCTGGGCGGCATCGGCATCACGCGCCAGCCGACCTTCATGATCGATCAGTACCTGCGCAGCGGACAGCTGGTCCCGCTGCTCACCGACTACACCGTGCCGGACCTCGGCATCTACGCGGTCTACCCCAGCCGCGCGCATCTGCCGGCCAAGGTCAGGGCGATGCTGGACTTTCTGTCCGAAGCCTTCGCGCAGGTGCACTGGTCCGGACCGGCCGAGGCCTGATCGCCTGATCGCCTGATCCCACGGCGGCGGCAACGCAGCCGTTCTCGCAGCGCGCCCATGCTCTCCCGCAGGCTGGCTTGAACGGCAGCCATGCATAATTTTCATGCATCCTCACACAAGCTTGCAGGCTCGTCTTGCGGACGCTGCACGGGCCCGCAATTGCAGTGGAGCAGACCGACGCATGCGATTCTGGCTCGCTTTCTTGCGGGCCTGTCCGGGCCGAAGCGCCATTGACACACCGTCTTCTATCGTCGACATTGACCATATGGCGAACGCTTTGTCCATATATTGAACAAAGTCCGGATTCAACAGAAGAACATCAGGAGACCCCACATGACAGCCACCGGCACCCCCATGCCCGCCGAACTGAAGATGAAGCCCTACCAGTTCCCCAACCCCAAGGAAGCGCCACTGGAGATCGTGGTCAATCCGGCGGTCCCGGAGGACGAACGCGTGTGGGTGCCGCAAGCCGAGAATGTCTGGTTCCGTCCGCTCTGCCTGAATGTCTCGCAGGGCTACTGGACCAACCTGCTGCGCGTGCGCAAGTCCGGCGTGCTGTCGCGCCACCGCCATCCGGCACCGGTGCACGGCATGGTGCTCAAAGGCCGCTGGCGCTATCTGGAACATGACTGGATCGCCGAACAGGGCAGCTACGTCTTTGAACCGCCGGGCGAGACCCACACCCTCTACGTGCCCGAAGACGTGGAAGAGATGATCACCTACTTCCACATCACCGGCGTGATGTTCTATTGCGACCCCTGGGGCAAGTTCGAAGGCTACGAGGATGTCTTCACCAAGCTCGACATGTGCCGCAAGCACTATGAAGCGGTCGGCCTGGGCAGCAACTACGTCGATCGCTTCGTGCGCTGAGGATGCATGAAATGACTTATTCCCGCGCATCCCATGACTTTGGCGACTGCGTGGCCGTGGTCACCGGCGGCCATGGCGGCATCGGCACAGCCATCAGCGCACGCCTGGCCGCGGGCGGCGCGCAGGTG